>NZ_BAAGUS010000019.1:0-69658 GCF_054781275.1 Nocardioides ginkgobilobae
TCGCGGAGCGTCACGGCTTCCCTGCCCACGACGTCAGCGGAGTGACCGTGCAGTCAGAGGAAACAGTCGCCCGCGACTTCGAGGGAAGTTGGTTCTACGCCCTTCGTTGAACATCCGGATCTGCCGCTCGGGGCGCTCGAGCGCCGAGGCTACGAACTCAGGTGCGGCGCAATCGGAAGACCGGGATGAGCCGGTCGGTGCGCTCCTCGTACTTGGCGTAGTTGGGCCAGGTGGCGAGCATCGTCCGCCACGCGGCGGCGCGGTCCTCACCGGAGAGCTCCTCGGCGGTCACGTCGGTCTCGACCTTGCCGAAGCGGATGTGCGCCTTCTCGGCGGCTCGCAGGTTGAAGACCCAGACCGGCATCTTCGGGCCGCCGAAGTAGGAGCCCGCGATCAGCCAGGTGTCCCCGTCGGGCACGCACAGCAGCGGCGTCTGCCGCGGGATGCCGCTCTTGCGACCGACCACCGTGAGCATGAGGTTGGGCAGGCCGGCGATGTCGAGCACGCTGACCCGCCCGCGCGAGGCCTTCTGCAGGTTCGTGTCCACCCACACGATCTGGGGGAGCAGCTTCGGCATCCACTCGATGGCGCCGATCTTCACGGCCAGCGGCGTCAGGAGTCCCATGGCCCGAAATCTAGAACAGGTTCTGTCGCCGGGCTCCATCGATCCGACCACCGGTCCGGACGGCTGGGTCGGCGCTGCTTCAAGCGTGACTCGGCGGTGGTTCGACGGTGACTCGGCGCTGGTTCGAGCGTGAGTCGTCGCCGGTTCGCGGGATGGCCGCGTCAGCGCGCCGGCTCGACCCGCCCCACGACCTCGCCCAGGCTCAGCCGGCCCCCGGAGGTCGACGGCGCGGAGTAGCGCAGCACGACCTCCTGTCCGTCCTCGAGGAACCGCTCGCCGCGCCAGAGCTCGATGAACGAGCCCTCCTGGCCCGGCTCGGGCCCGCTGATCGTCCCGCTGGCGAACAGGTCGCCGGTGCGCACGCTGGCGCCGTTGACGGTGAGGTGCGCCAGCATCTGCGCGGGCGACCAGTAGGTCGAGGCGTACGTCGGTCGGCTGACCACCTCGCCGTCGAGCACGACCTCCACGTCGATGTCGAGGCCGCGCGTGCGACCCGGCTCGAGGTACGCCGCCGGCTCGGGGTCCTGGCCGGGCAGGTCGCACCAGGCTGCGTCGAGGGCGGCCAATGGGGTGACCCAGCAGCTGATGGAGGTGGCGAAGGACTTGCCGAGGAACGGCCCGAGCGGGACGTACTCGTAGGCCTGGATGTCGCGCGCGGACCAGTCGTTGAGCCCCACGACCCCGAAGACGTGGTCGGCCAGTGCGGCGGCCGGCACCCGCGAGCCGAGGGCCGAGGGCGCGCCGACGACGAAGCCGAGCTCGGCCTCGATGTCCAGGCGCCGGGTCGGTCCGAACGACGGCGGTTCGCCGGGTCCCGCGGGTCGCAGCCCCGAGGGTCGCACCACCGGCGTACCGCTCGGCACGACCGTGCCGGCGCGGCCGTGGTAGCCGACCGGCAGGTGCTTCCAGTTCGGCAGCAGCGGCTCGGAGTCGGGACGGAACATCCGACCGAGGTTCGTGGCGTGGTGCTCGGAGGCGTAGAAGTCGACGTAGTCGGCCACCTCGAAGGGCAGGTGCATGACCACGTCGGAGAGCGGGATGCCGGGCAGGTCGGGCGCGAGGTCGAGCGCCTGCTCGCGCAGCTGGCGCCAGGTCGAGGGCCCACGCGCCATCAGCGCGTTGAGCGAGGGCTCGGCCAGCTCGGGTCGACCCGTCGCGTGCGCCAGGTCGAGGACCTCCTCGCCCCGTCGTACGCCGACCCGGCGCGGCCCGCCGTCGACGGAGAACACGCCGTAGGGCAGGTGGTCGAGGCCGAAGCCCCCGAGATCGTCGGAGCCGTGGTCGTCGGTGCCGTGGTCGTCGGTGCCGTGGTCGGCGGGAGGAGTGTTCACAGGTCCACCATCTCCCGGAGGTCGGCCAGGGGTTCCTCGACGCTGCACGAGCCGAACGAGGAGAACCACCTGCGCGCGCCGGCCAGCTCCAGCGCCAGCAGGTCGGGAGCGTCCCCGCAGCCCAGCACCTCGACCACCTCCGCGCGCGAGGCGCCGTCGAAGGCGATCCGGGTCGCGGCGAGCACCGCCAGGAAGCCGTGGTGCCGCCAGCCCTCCGGGGAGGTGTGGGGCAGCGCCCGGTGGAGGCCCGCGGTGCACTTGAACGGCAGCTCCCGGTCGAGCGCGGCATCGATCCAGGCGGCCAGCCGCTCCGGCGTCGGGAACGCCTCGGCGTCCAGGCCGCCGGTGCGCAGCTTGAGCCGCAGCTCGGCCGCGGCGACCTCGTCGGCGGCGGCCAGCCAGGAGTGCGTCGGGTCGGTCGCGGGCAGCTCGACGAAGACCCGGGTGTCCTCGTCGAGGGCGCCCTCGGCGCGGGCCGCGTCGACGGCGGCCACCACGCGGCGGGCGTTGCCGGCCGGGTCCTCGACGTCGCGCAGGGCGATCTCCAGGCCGGCGATGGGGAGGTCGCGCTGGGCGCAGAGTCGGGCGGGGCCGAGCACCTGGCCGGCGCCCCCGGTCAGCACGACCGAGACCGGCGTCCCGCTCGGCACGGCCGGCAGGTCGGTGTCGCGCACGGCGAGCGAGCGGACCAGCCGTGCCGCGGGGCCGGAGCGGCCGGCGTACGCCGTCAGCGCCTGGTCCAGCGGGGCGTCGCCGGGCGGGAAGGTGGCGGCGTCGTCGACCAGGCCGACCCAGAAGGGGTCCGTGGGCGGTTCCTCGAAGCGGGTCACCGCGCTACTGTAGCGAACGGATAGCGCACCAGATCGTCCGATAGTCGGACGCGTCATCGAGGGGTCCGGAGACAGCATGGCCTACTACCGCAGTGTCGGCGACGTCCCGCGGACGCGCCACACCCAGCACCGCGATGCCGAGGGGCGCCTCTACCGCGAGGAGCTGATGGGGGAGGAGGGCTTCTCCTCCGACTCCTCGTTGCTCTACCACCGGGGGGTCCCGTCGGCGATCACTGCGAGTGAGGTCTGGGAGCTGCCCGACCAGTCGCGCACCCCCAACCACCCGCTCGCCCCGCGGCACCTGCGGCTGCACGACCTCGAGACCGGCACCGACGCCGTGGCGGACCGCCGGACCGTGCTGGCCAACAACGACGTCCGGATCACCTACGTCGTCACCGGCACCGAGCCGAGCGCCTACTACCGCGACGCGATCGGGGACGAGTGCGTCTTCGTCGAGTCCGGCTCCGGCGTCGTGGAGACGGTCTTCGGCGCCGTCCCCTATCGGGCCGGCGACTTCGTCGTCATCCCGCGCGCCACCACCCACCGCTGGGTCCCGGCCGAGCCGAGCCGGCTCTACGCCACCGAGGCCAGCAGCCACGTCGCGCCGCCCAAGCGCTACCTCAGCAGGTTCGGCCAGCTGCTCGAGCACGCGCCGTACTGCGAGCGGGACCTGCACGGCCCCGCCGAGCCGCTGCTGCGCGAGGGTGCCGACGTGCCGGTGCTGGTCAAGCACCGCACCAGCCGGGGGATCGTGGGCACCCGGATGACGTACGCGACCCACCCCTTCGACGTGGTCGGCTGGGACGGCTGCCTCTACCCCTACACGCTCAACATCGACGACTACATGCCGATCACCGGCAAGGTCCACCAGCCGCCGCCGGTGCACCAGGTCTTCGAGGGCTGGAACTTCGTGGTCTGCGCGTTCCTCCCGCGCAAGGTCGACTACCACCCGCTGGCCGTCCCGGTGCCCTACTACCACTCCAACGTCGACAGCGACGAGGTCATGTTCTACGTCGCCGGGGACTACGAGGCGCGCAAGGGCTCCGGCATCGGGCTCGGCTCGGTCTCGCTGCACCCCGGCGGCCACGCCCACGGCCCCCAGCCCTCCGCCATCGAGGCCAGCCTCGGTGCCGAGCGCTTCGAGGAGACCGCCGTCATGGTCGACACCTTCGCCCCGCTCGAGCTCGGCGAGGCCGCGCTGACCGTCGAGGACCCGGAGTACGCCTGGACGTGGGCTCGCGACCAGGGCTGACGCTGCAGAGGGGCGCGCGTCCCCGCGCGCCGCTGTCTCCGCCGACCGTGGGTGCGCTCACTCCCGCAGCAGCGCGTCCACGGCCCGCGGGTCGAGTGCCCGGTCGATGGCGAGGGCCGCGCAGCCGTGCAGCCCGGCGGCCTCGCCGTGGGTGGCCGGCACGAAGCGCAGGGCCCGGGCGGCAGCCGGGTGGGCGCGGGCGTGGAGGGACTCGCGGACCCCCGCGGTGAGCAGGTCGAACGCGGTGGCCATGTCCCCGCCGACGACGACCGCCTCGGGGTGCAGCAGGTTGACCGCGACGGCCAGCGCCTCGCCGAGGTGTCGCCCGGCCTCGCGCAGCAGCTGCCGTGCCTCGGGGTCGCCGGCGAGGGCGAGCGTGGTGAGGTCGCGCACGTGGCGTACGTCGGGACGACCCGCCTCCTGCAACCGGGCCACCAGGGCCCAACCGCCGGCCACCGTCTCCAGGCAGCCGGTCGCGCCGCACCGGCACAGCAGGTCCTCTGCCGCATCGACGCGCGTGTGCCCGAGCTCGCCGGTGGTGCCGCGACCCTCGCCGACCAGCCGGCCGTCGGCCACGATGCCGAGCGCCAGGCCGGTCGAGGCCTTGAGGACCAGCATGTCCCGGGCCACCGGCACCCGGCCGAAGAGCTCGGAGCGCACCAGGACCGAGGTGTCGTTGTCGAGGTGGACCGGCGCGTCGGTGACGGGGGAGAGGTAGGGAGCGAGCGCGACCCCGTCCCACCCGCGCATCACGGGCGCGTCGGTCGCGGTGACCGAGGCCGGGTCGACGGAGCCGGGCAGGCTCAGCCCCACGCCGAGCACGCGTGCGCGAGGGGCCGAGGGAGCGACGAGGCCGTCGAGCAGGGAGTCCAGTCGGGCGGCGACGTCGGGCATGAGGTCGCGGGCGCCGGTGCCGGGCTCGTGGTCGCGGGTGTCGCCGGCGACCTCGCGACCGGCCAGGTCGAAGACCCCGACCTGGCTGCGGGAGCGACCGACGGCGACGGCGAGCACGACCCCGGCGTCGGGGTCCAGGCGCAGGGCGGCAGCCGGTCGTCCCCCCGTCGGGGCGAGGTCGGCGCCCTCGAGCAGCAGGCCGGCGGCCGCCAGCGCGCCCACCCGTGCCGTCACCGCGCCGCGCGAGAGCCCGGTCAGCCGCACCAGGTCGGCGCGCGTGGCCGCGCGCCCGGTCCGCAGCAGGTGCAGCAGGCCGCCCGGGGAGGTGTCGACCCAGGTCTCGTCGGTGGCCATGCGGCGAGTGAAGCACACACTTAAGTCAGAAAATAGCGTAAGAGTGCTTGTATCGATCCAAAAGTCCTGGGACCGTTGACCCATGCACACCTCGGCAGACCCGACCGCCGTGACCGCGACCCTCCCGCCGGTCTGCGACTTCACCGTCTTCGGCGGGACCGGCGACCTCGCCCTGCGCAAGCTGCTGCCCGCGCTCTACCACCGCGACCTCGAGGGCCACCTGCCCGCGGACACCCGGATCATCGGCGTCTCCCGCTCCGAGATCGACGACGCCGGCTACCGCCGCGAGGTCCGGGCCGCGCTGGAGCGCTTCGTCGAGCCCGCGCTGCTGGAGGAGGAGGCGATCACCAGGCTGCTCGGCCGCCTCCACCACCTCTGCCTGGACTCCGGCACCCCGGACGACTGGCACCTGCTGCACGGCCTGCTCAAGGACCGGCCCCGCGAGGACGAGACGGTCCGCGTCTTCTACCTCGCCGTGGCGCCGCGCCTCTTCGGCCCGACCTGCGAGCGGCTCGCGGAGATCGACGTCGTCGACGAGCGCGCCCGCGTCGTGATGGAGAAGCCGATCGGTCACGACCTGGCCTCCGCGCGCGAGGTCAACGACGCCGTGGGCCGCGTCTTCGCCGAGCACCAGGTCTTCCGCATCGACCACTACCTCGGCAAGGAGAGCGTGCAGAACCTCCTGGTCACGCGCTTCGCCAACACCTTCCTCGAGCCGCTGTGGAACTCCCGGTGGATCGACCACGTGCAGATCACCGTCTCCGAGACCGTCGGGGTCGGGACGCGCGGTGGCTACTACGACCACGCGGGCGCCCTGCGCGACATGGTGCAGAACCACCTCCTCCAGCTGCTGTGCCTCGTGGCGATGGAGCCCCCGACGTACGTCGGGCGCGAGAACGTCCGGGACGAGAAGCTCAAGGTGCTCCAGGCGCTGAAGCCGCTCGGCCCGGCCGACGTGGACCGCGACACCGTCCGGGGCCAGTACGTCGCCGGGCTGGTCGAGGGGGAGCGGGCCGCCTCCTACCAGGACGACCTGGGCGAGCACGGCGGCGCCGGGAGCGGCACCGAGACCTTCGTGGCGTTGAAGGCCGAGGTGCAGAACTGGCGCTGGGCCGGCGTCCCGTTCTACCTGCGCACCGGCAAGCGGATGGACCGCCGCGTCTCGGAGATCGTCGTGGTCTTCAAGGAGCCCCCGCACGCGATGTTCCCCGGCTCCGAGGGCGCCACGACGGCCAACCGGCTGCACATCTGCGTCCAGCCCGACGAGGGCATGCGCCTGCACCTGACGGCCAAGGAGCCCGGCCCCGGCGGCATCCGGCTGCGCCCGGTCTCCCTCGACCTGTCCTACGCCACCGCCTTCGACCAGCGCAGCCCCGACGCCTACGAGCGGTTGCTCATGGACGTCGTGCGCGGCAACCCGACGCTGTTCATGCGCCGCGACGAGGTGGAGGCGGCCTGGCAGTGGGTGGCGCCCATCCTCGACCGGTGGGCGGAGTCGCCGGAGGCCCCGCGCCGCTACCCCGCCGGCACCCCCGGCCCCTTCGCCGCCGCCGCGCTGCTCGAGCGCGACGGCCGAGCCTGGCAGGAGACCGACCAGTGAGCACCGAGCAGGACCACCAGGGCCTCCACCCCGTCGTGGCGGCCGTCACCGAGCGCGTCGTCGAGCGCAGCGCCGCGACCCGGGCGGCCTACCTCGCCCGCACCCGCGCCGCCGCCGAGACCGGCCCGGCGCGCGGGCGCCTGGCCTGCGCCAACCTCGCGCACGGCTTCGCCGCGGCCGGCCCGGTCGACAAGGCGGCACTGCGCGGCACGGTCAAGCCCAACCTCGCGATCGTCACCTCCTACAACGACATGCTCTCGGCCCACCAGCCCTTCGAGACCTACCCGCCTGCCCTGAAGAAGGCGGTCGTCCGCGCCGGCGGCATCGCCCAGGTCGCCGGCGGTGTGCCCGCCATGTGCGACGGCGTCACGCAGGGCCGCGCCGGCATGCAGCTCTCGCTCTACTCCCGCGACGTCATCGCGATGTCGACCGCGATCGCGCTCTCCCACGACATGTTCGACGGCGCCCTGCTCCTGGGCGTCTGCGACAAGATCGTGCCCGGCCTGGTGATGGGTGCCCTGTCCTTCGGGCACCTCCCGACCGTGCTCGTGCCGGCCGGGCCGATGGAGTCCGGCCTGCCCAACAAGGAGAAGGCTGCGGTCCGCCAGCGGTACGCCGAGGGGCTGGCCTCCCGCGAGGAGCTGCTCGAGGCCGAGGCGGCGTCGTACCACTCGGCCGGCACCTGCACCTTCTACGGCACCGCCAACTCCAACCAGCTGCTGATGGAGGTCATGGGTCTGCACCTGCCCGGCGCCTCCTTCGTCAACCCCGGCACCCCGCTGCGCACCGCCCTCACCGACGCGGCCGCCGCCCGGGTCACCGAGCTGGCCCACCGCCAGCAGACCGGTCAGGCGGGGGCCGCGCCGATCGGGGAGCTCGTCGACGAGCGCGTCCTGGTCAACGCCTGCGTGGCGCTGCTGGCCTCCGGCGGCTCGACCAACCACACGATGCACCTGGTGGCGATGGCCCGCGCGGCCGGCGTGGAGCTGACCTGGCAGGACCTCTCCGACCTCTCCGCCGTCGTGCCGCTGCTGTGCCGGATCTACCCCAACGGCTCCGCCGACGTGAACCACTTCCAGGCCGCCGGAGGCATCGCCTTCCTGGTGCGGACCCTGCTCGACGCGGGGCTGCTGCACGAGGACGTGCAGACCGTCGCGGGCCCGGGCCTGCGCCGCTACACCCGGGAGCCGCGGCTGGGCGCCGACGGTGGCGTCGAGTGGGTCGAGGGGCCGACCGCGTCCCTCGACCCGGACGTGCTGCGCCTGGCCGGTGACCCGTTCTCCGTCGACGGCGGGCTGCGCGTCCTGACCGGGCCGCTGGGTCAGGCCGTCATCAAGACCTCGGCCGTCGCACCCGAGCACCGGGTCGTCACGGCCCCGGCGCTGGTCTTCGACGACCAGGCCGACTTCCTGCAGGCCTTCGCCGACGGGACCCTCGACGGGCGCGACCTGGTGGCGGTGATCCGCTACCAGGGCCCGGCCGCCAACGGCATGCCCGAGCTGCACAAGCTGACCCCGGCTCTGGGGGTGCTCCAGGACCGGGGCCAGCGGGTCGCGGTCGTCACCGACGGCCGGATGTCCGGGGCGTCGGGCAAGGTCCCGGCCGCCATCCACGTCACCCCCGAGGCTGCGCTCGGCGGCGTGCTGGCGCGGCTGCGCGACGGTGACCTCGTCACCGTCGACGCCGACCGAGGGGTCCTGACGGTCGAGGACGTGGACGCGGTGCTGGCCCGGTCCTCCACCGGGGCCGCCCCCACCGCCGAGGAGTTCGCCGGCACCGGCCGCGAGCTCTTCGCGACCTTCCGTGCCACGGTCGGCCCGGCCGACCAGGGCGCGAGCGTCTTCCCGCCTGTCCCCGTCCACCACGGAGTCCCTGCCCATGCCTGAGTCCCTGCTCGACCCCGTCCCGGTCGTGCCGGTGGTCGTCGTGGAGGAGCTCGACCACGCCGTCCCGCTGGCCCGTGCCCTGGTGGCCGGCGGCCTGCCGGTCGTCGAGTTGACCCTGCGCACCCCGGTCGCGCTCGACGCCGTGCGCGCCATCGCCGCGGAGGTCCCCGAGATCACCCTCGGTGTCGGCACCGTCTGCACCCCCGCCCAGGCCGAGGCCGCGGCCGAGGCCGGGGCCGGCTTCCTCGTCTCGCCCGGCACCACGCCGACCCTGCTGGAGGCGATGCTCGGCACCGGGCTGCCGTTCCTCCCCGGGACCGCCACGGTCTCGGAGGTGCTGCGCGTGCTCGAGGCCGGCGTGACGGAGATGAAGTTCTTCCCCGCGGAGGCGTCCGGCGGCACGGCGTACCTCTCCTCGCTGGCCTCGCCGCTCGCCGCGGCCCGCTTCTGCCCCACCGGCGGCATCACCGCCGCGACGGCCCCGGACTACCTCGCGCTGCCGAACGTCGGCTGTGTCGGCGGCTCGTGGCTCACCCCGCGCGACGCCCTGGCAGCCGGCGACTGGGGCCGGGTCGAGCGGCTGGCCCGCGAGGCGGCCGCCCTGCGCTGATCCGTTCCCCGCTCGAAATGCAGGACGGCCCCGCCACGAGGGCGGGGCCGTCGGAGCCGCTGCTCGGGTCAGAAGGTCGAGCGGGTCAGCAGGCGATGCCGTTCCTGGGCACCTTGACCTTGGTCTGCAGCGGGGCGACCGCGACGTCGGCGATCACCTGGCCACCGAGGGAGAGCACGGCGCGCAGGGTGACCGACTTGGCCTTGGCCATCCGGCCGTTCTCGGTGACCTTCTCCTTGATGACGCCCGGGAACTGCACGGTCAGGCCCAGCAGCGGGTTCTCGGGGAAGGAGATCTCGGCGGGGGCGCCATCGGTCGGGATCGGGACGGGCTGGCCGTCGGGACCAGTGATCTCCAGGACCGCCGGGGTGTACTCGATCTTCGCGCCGCCCTCGCGACCGGTCGCGGTGGCGACCATCTTCGGGTCGGAGACGACCTCGACGCCCACAGCGCCGCCGAAGAGCGCGAGGTCGGCGAGCCCGGCGGTGGCGACCCCCTTGAGGCCGGCGCGGTCACCGCGGGGGAGGTACTGCGTGCGCTGGAACGCCGAGGCGGTCCCATCCAGCGCGAGGAGCGAGCCGGCGTCCGGGATGGCGCCCGGGAGGACGGTCACGTCGGTGGTGGAGGAGGTCGAGGAGGTGGCGTCCTGGCCGCCCGGCACGCACGAGCGCTTGCCGGCCCAGCGCGCCATGGCCTCACCGGAGCTGACACCGGCGGACAGCAGCGGCTCCGCCGCGACCGGCACCAGCGTCTGGCTGGGGATCTCGTCGGTGCCCTTGGTCGGGCCCGCCTTGGCGACCAGTGCGGTCAGCAGGCCGGACAGGTCGTTGTCGGCCAGGCCGCGGCCACCGAGGCTCTTGGAGGTCGAGACCGCCGGGGTGGCCTTGCGGGTGTTGAGCATGGACGAGGCGCGACCCACGCGGAGGTCGACGACCTTGCCGCCCTCGATGCCGGGCGTCTGGTCCAGGGCGATGACCCGCAGGACCTGGGCACCGACCTTGGCCCGGTGCTGGTACTTCTGGATGCCCTCACCACTACGTGCGGGTGCCGCCTGGGCGGGGGTGGGCTGGAGGGCGACCAGCGGCAGGGCGGTGGCGACCGCCGTAGCCATGGCCATGGTCATCCGTGTCGTGCGTCGCGTTCTCATGTCGACCCTTCTGGTGGGGGATGTGCGGCGAGGCGGCGCCAGTGAACGCCTGCGTCCTTGACGCGTTATTTACCACGGGGTCGTGCGGCCCAACCCTGTTTCACCCCGGGGTGTGAGGGGTCTCTCACCGCGAGGGGCGGGTGCTGGGGCCGCAAGAACGGCCGTGCGCGGGTCGGTCGACGGGCCTGCGCACGGCCGCTGCGCGGTTCAGCGCACCACCGTGCCGCCGGTGAGCATCCGGTAGGAATACGCCGTGCCGAGCAGCACCACCGGCAGGCTGACCAGGGCGCCGACGCCGCAGGCGAGGAAGCCGGCGAAGGCGACGATCGCGCCGACGATGTACCAGACCAGCGTGTTGCCGAGGTTGTTCTTGGTCAGCTCGACGCTGGCCTTGACCGCCGCCATCGGCTCGAGGTCGCGGTCCACGACGAAGTAGAGGCTGTAGGACAGCATGAAGCCGGCGATGAGGCCGGGGAAGTAGCACAGCAGCGTCCCGACGACGGTGATGGCGCCGACGATCAGCGCGGTCACGACGACCTTGCCGATCTTGTCGGTGCGCAGCACCTCGGAGAACTCCCAGCTGCCGCCGTCGATGACGGTCAGCGCCGCCCGGATCAGGTCGGCGGCGATGACCTGGAAGACGACCAGCAGCACCGCGGCGAGCACCGCCTGGAGGACCAGCCCCGCGAAGAAGCCGAGCACGGCGACGAGGCCGACGCCGACCAGCAGCACCAGGGCCGAGAGCACGATCGACCCGATGTTGGCCTGGAACTTCGCCCAGCCGAAGGAGAGCGCGTCGCCCACGCTGTACGCCGGAGCGGGCGGGCCGCCGTACGCCGGCTGGCCGCCGTAGCCGGAGCGCCGTACCCTCCGTCCCCGCCCGAGGGCGGCTCGCGCGGCGGCGGGGGAGGCGGTGGGGTGGTCGACATCGGTGGTCCTCCTGGAGGGGGCCGGGCCTCGGTGACCCGGCAGGTGGGTCGGTCGTGCCCAGCACGCTAGCGGCGCTGAGAGGTCGCCGAGAAGGGATTCGCGAGCCGCGCCGCGACTGGTCCGTACCCCGTGGGTGGGCTGGGGCCTGGGTCGCGCCGCGCATGATGGGGCCATGCCGTTCGGTCTGTCCTTCTCCGCACCCACCCGCGACGTCGACGAGCGCGAGCTCGTGGTCGGCAAGCCCAAGGACCACGCCGTGGGTCCCACGGCGGTGGCCGTGGCGATGAAGCGGGCCGTGGAGCAGATGGGCCCGATCCGCACCGCGCGCACGCTGCTGCGGCTCAACCAGGTCGACGGCTTCGACTGCCAGGGCTGCGCCTGGCCGGACCCGGAGGCGGGGCACCGGCACACCGCGGAGTTCTGCGAGAACGGCGCCAAGGCGGTCACGGAGGAGGCCACCCTGCGGCGGGTCGACCGGTCCTTCTTCGCCGAGCACCCGGTCGCCGACCTGGCGCAGCGCACCGACTACTGGCTGGGCCAGCAGGGCCGGATCACCGAGCCGATGGCGCTGCGTCCCGGTGGCACCCACTACGAGCCGGTCAGCTGGGAGGAGGCCTTCGAGACGATCGGTCGCCACCTGCGCGGGCTGTCCAGCCCCGACGAGGCGATCTTCTACACCTCCGGGAAGACCTCCAACGAGGCGGCGTTCGTCTACCAGCTGCTGGCCCGCTCCTTCGGCACCAACAACCTGCCCGACTGCTCCAACATGTGCCACGAGTCGACCTCGGTGGCGCTGGCGGAGTCGATCGGCATCGGCAAGGGCTCGGTGAGCCTGCGCGACGTCGAGACCGCCGAGCTGGTCGTCATCGCGGGGCAGAACCCCGGCACCAACCACCCCCGGATGCTCACGGCGCTGGAGAAGGTCAAGCGCAACGGCGGACGGATCCTCGCGATCAACCCGCTGCGCGAGGCCGGGCTGGTGCGGTTCAAGAACCCCCAGGTGCCCCGCGGGGTCGTTGGCAACGGCACCGCCCTGGCCGACCTGCACCTCCCCGTGCGGATCAACGGCGACCTCGCCCTCTTCCAGGCGATCGGCTCGCTGCTGCTGGAGTGGGACGCCCTCGACCACGACTTCATCGACACCCACACCGTCGGCTTCGAGGAGTACGCCGCCCACCTGCGCACCCTCGACCGCGACGCCGTCCTGCGGGCGACCGGCCTGACCTGGGAGCAGATCGAGGAGGCGGCCCGGATGTTCGCCGACTCCTCGGCCACCGTGACCTGCTGGGCCATGGGGATCACCCAGCACCGCAACTCGGTGGCCACCGTCAAGGAGCTCGCCAACGTCGCCTTCCTCCAGGGCAACATCGGCAAGCCCGGTGCCGGCCTCTGCCCGGTGCGCGGGCACTCCAACGTGCAGGGCGACCGGACCATGGGCATCTGGGAGCGCTCGCCGGAGCACTTCCTCGCCGCCGTGGAGCAGGAGTTCGGCATCCCCGTGCCTCGGGAGCACGGCCTGGACACCGTCGCCTCCGTGACCGCCCTCCACGAGGGCGACGCCTCGGTGTTCATCGGCATGGGGGGCAACTTCGTCTCGGCCGTCTCCGACACCGCCGTCACCGAGGAGGCGTTCCGGCGCGCGGCGCTGACGGTGCACGTCTCCACGAAGCTCAACCGCTCCCACGTGGTCCACGGCCGCGAGGCGCTCATCCTGCCGGCCCTGGGTCGCAGCGAGCGCGACCTCACCGGGGGTCGCAAGCAGCGGGTCACGGTCGAGGACTCCATGTCCGCGGTCCACGCCTCCCACGGTCCGCTCGAGCCCGCCTCGGAGCACCTGCGCTCGGAGGTCGACATCGTGTGCGGCATCGCCCTGGCGACCCTCGGCGCGGATCACCCGGTCCCGTGGGAGCAGTTGCGGGCGGACTACACCGAGATCCGGCACCGCATCTCCCGCGTGGTGCCCGGCGCGGCGGCGTACGCCGAGAAGGTCGACCAGCCGGGCGGCTTCGTCCTGCCGCACCCGCCCCGCGACAGCCGCACCTTCCCGACGCCGCAGGGCAAGGCCGTCTTCGCCGTCAGCCCGCTCGACGTGCTGCACGTGCCGGAGGGGCGGCTGCTGCTGCAGACGATGCGCAGCCACGACCAGTTCAACACCACGATCTACGGCCTCGACGACCGCTACCGAGGCGTCAAGGGCGGCCGCCGGGTCGTCTTCGTCCACCCCGAGGACGTCGCCGCGCTGGGGCTGGAGGACGGCCAGCTCGTCGACCTGGTCAGCGAGTGGCGCGACCCCGACGACGAGACCGCGTCGCTCGTGGAGCGGCAGGCCCCGGCGTTCCGGGTCGTCTCCTACGACCAGCCGCGCGGCTGTGCCGCGGCGTACTACCCCGAGACCAACCCGCTCGTGCCGCTGGCCAGCACCGCCCTGGGCAGCAACACCCCGACCTCGAAGTCGATCGTGGTCCGGCTGGACCCAGCCACCCACGACTCCACGACGCTGTGGGCCAGCGACGCCGGCCACGTGGTGCCCTCGGGTCGCGGCGACGAGGACAAGCGGGCGGTCTCGCCGGAGCAGCTGTCGTGACCCGCCTGGACCGGCCCAGCGAGGAGGTCGAGTGCGCCAGCGGTGACGAGTCCGGCGTGAGCGTCATGACCGCGCGCGAGGTGCCGCTCGGCGGGCCGCGGGCGATGACCGTGCGGCGCACCCTCCCGCAGCGCGGCCGCACGATGATCGGCGCCTGGTGCTTCGTGGACCACTACGGCCCCGACGATGTCGCCGAGACCGGCGGGATGGTGGTCGCGCCCCACCCGCACACCGGGCTGCAGACCGTCTCCTGGCTCTTCACCGGCGAGATCGAGCACCGCGACTCCGCCGGCCACCACGCGATGGTGCGCCCCGGCGAGCTCAACCTCATGACCGCCGGTCGCGGCATCTCCCACTCCGAGGTCTCGACCGCGGCGACGAGCGTGCTGCACGGCGCCCAGCTGTGGGTGGCGCTGCCCGCCGAGGCGCGGGGCACCGACCCCGCCTTCCGCCACTACGCACCCGACCCGGTCGCGGGGGAGGGGTGGGAGGCGCGCGTCTTCCTCGGCTCCCTGCTCGGTGACCGGTCGCCGGTGGAGACCTTCTCGCCGCTGGTCGGGGCCGAGCTCCTGCTCGAGCCCGGCACCTCGCTGGAGGTGGCGGTCGACCCGGACCACGAGCACGGGGTGCTCGTCGACGCGGGCCGGGTCGAGGTCGAGGGGGTCCCGGGCACGCCCTCGGACCTGGTCCACGTGCCGACCGGCTGCGCCACCGTGCGCCTGCGGGCCGGCGAGGAGCCGGTCCGCGCCCTGCTGCTGGGCGGGGAGCCGCTCGGCGAGTCGATCGTGATGTTCTGGAACTTCATCGGCGCCACCCACGAGGAGGTCGCGGGCTACCGCGAGGAGTGGCAGGCGCAGATCACCCGCGACGGCACCGTGGTCGGCGACTCCCAGGACGTCGCGGACGGCCGCTTCGGCGTCGTCCCCGGCGACCACCTCGCCCCCATCCCCTCCCCGGCCCTGCCCAACGCCCGCCTCCGCCCCCGCTCCTGACGAGGCCGTCGCTCCACAGTTGGTCTCTCCCGCCCGAGCGCCAGCGAGGGCGTCGGTCCTCCGTTGGTCGAGCAGCCCGAGCGCCAGCGAGGGCGTCGTCGAGACCGCGTGAGCTGCCTGTGGTCGGCGACCACGGGCCGGTGCAGCGGTCTCGACGACGGCTCGCTGGCGCTCGCCTGCTCGACCAACGCTGACCCGGCTGTCGGTGCGCCGTGGCACGCTGCCGCCATGGGACCCCTGACCGGTGAGGACGGCGTGCCGCGGTGCCCGTGGGCCGGGGCCGAGCCCGGTCTGATGCGCGACTACCACGACGAGGAGTGGGGCCGCGCGATCGAGGGTGACGCGGCCTGGTTCGAGCGGCTGACGCTCGAGGCGTTCCAGTCCGGGCTCTCGTGGGTCACCATCCTGCGCAAGCGGCCAGCCTTCCGCGCGGCCTTCGACGGCTTCGACCCGGCGCGCGTGGCGGCGTACGACGACGCGGACGTCGCCCGGCTCATGGCCGATGCCGGGATCGTGCGCAACCGCGCGAAGGTGCTGGCGGCGGTGACGAACGCCCGGGCGACGCTCGCCCTGGTCGGTGCCGAGGGAGAGGGCGCGCTGGAGCGGGTCGTCCGCGCCCACGCCCCGGTGGACCCGCCCGCGCCGCAGGACACCGCCGAGCAGCAGACGACCTCGCCGGAGTCGCTGGCGCTCTCGAAGGAGCTCAAGCGGCGCGGCTTCACCTTCGTCGGCCCCACGACGATGTTCGCGCTCATGGAGGCGACCGGCGTCTTCGACCCGCACCTCGTCGGCTGCCACCGGCGCGGCTGACCGTGGCCCACGGCACGGTCGAGCCGTCCACGGGGACGGCGGTGCGGCGACGGGGTCCCCGGCGGTTGCGCCGCCGGGCCTCCGGGCTGCCACACTCGCCGGCGTGCGCGTCGTCTCCGGCCTGACCTGGCTCCTGGGGTGCCAGCTGGTCGGCGAGGTCGTCGTCCACGCCCTCGACGCCCCCGTGCCCGGCCCGGTCGTCGGCATGGTCGTGCTCCTCCTCGTGCTGCTCGTGCGCCGTCCGCCCGAGGGCAGCTCGGTCCACCAGGCTGCGGACGCGCTCCTGCCGCACCTGCAGCTGCTCTTCGTGCCCGCCGGGGTCGGCGTCGTGGTCTACGGCGCCGTCCTGCGCCAGGACGGTCCGGCGATCCTGGTGGCGCTCGTCGTCTCGTGGCTGCTCGGGCTGGCCGCGGTGGGCTGGACCGCCCAGCTGCTGACCCGGGAGCGCGCCGGGTGAGCTGGTTCCTCTCGCACCCGCTGACCTGGCTGGTCGCCACGCTGCTGGCCTACCGCCTCGGCGTGCACCTGCGCGACCGCACCGGGCACCCGGTGGCCCAGCCCGTGCTGGTCGGCGTCGTGCTGCTCGCCGCGGCGCTGATGCTGCTCGACGTCGACTACGAGACGTACGCCGAGGGCGCCACCATCGTGACCTTCCTGCTCGGCCCCGCGACGGTCGCCCTGGCCGTGCCGCTGCACCGCCAGCTCGGCCGCCTGCGGGGCTACGCGCTGCCGCTGGTCATCGGTCTCCTGGTCGGGGTGGTCGTCTCCGTCGGCTCGGCGATGCTGCTGGTGCAGCTGCTGGGCGGCGACGAGCTCCTTGCGCGGACCGTCGCCCCCAAGGCCACGACCGCCCCGGTCGCGATCGCCCTGTCGCGGACCATCGAGGGGGTCGCCCCCCTGACCGCGGCGATCGGCATCACCGCCGGCATCCTCGGGGCCGTCGCCGCTCCCACGGTCCTGACGTGGCTGCGCGTGCGCGAGCACCGGGCGCGCGGCCTCGCCACCGGCGCCGTCTCCCACGGCATCGGCACCTCGCGGATGCTGCACGAGCACCCCGTCGAGGGTGCGTTCTCCGGCCTGGCGATGGGGCTCACCGCGCTCGCCACCAGCCTGTTGCTCCCCGTGCTGGTCCCCCTGTTCCTGCGCTGACCCGTCGTCAGGTTGCGGATGACCCGGCGCCAGGTTGCCGTGCCCGGACCGGATGCCGGGCTCCCTCCCCGCCCGGGTGCGGGGCGGCTAGCGTGCGGCGGCATGCCACGCGTGCACGCCTTCTCCGACGACGCCCTCGGGACCCACGACGCGGTCGGGCTGGTCGAGGCCCTCCACCGCGGAGAGGTCTCCGCGCCCGAGGTCGTCGAGGCCGCCGTCGCGCGGACCGAGGCGGTCGACCCGGCGCTCGGCGCGGTCGCCTGGCGCGCCTACGACCGGGCCCGTGCGGAGGCACGCGCGCTGCGGGGCGGCTACTTCGCCGGCGTACCCGGCTTCCTGAAGGACAACGTCGACGTGGAGGGCCTGCCCACCCTCCAGGGCACCGACGCGTACGTCGGCAGGCCGGCGCCCCGGGACGGGGACTTCGCCCGGATGTACCACGCCACGGGGCTGGTCACCCTCGGCAAGACCCGCCTCTCGGAGTACGGCTTCAACGCCGCCGTCGAGCACCCCCGGCTCGGCCCCGTGCGCAACCCGTGGGCACCGGAGCGCACCGCGGGCGCCTCCTCGGCCGGGGCCGCGGCCCTCGTCGCCACCGGTGCCGTCCCGATCGCCCACGCCAACGACGGCGGTGGCTCGATCCGCATCCCGGCGGCGGTCAACGGCCTGGTCGGCCTCAAGCCGACCCGCGGGCGGCTGGCCCAGGACGCGATGCTGCGCGGGCAGCCCGTGCGGATCGTCAGCGACGGGGTCGTGACCCGGTCGGTGCGCGACACCGCGGCGTTCCTGCGTGAGGCCGAGAAGGTCTACCGCCCGCTGCGGCTGCGCCCGATCGGCGACATCACCCGCCCCGGACGCCGGCGACTCAGGGTCGCGGTCTTCACCTCCGGCGCGGGCCGCACCGGCGACCCCGACGCCGTCGAGGCGACCTGGCGCACGGCCCGGGTGCTGGAGGACCTGGGCCACCACGTGGAGGAGGTCGCGGCGCCGGTGCCGGACACCTTCCCCGACGACTTCCTCCTCTACTGGTCGGTCCTCGCCGGGGCCCTGGTGGCCGGCGGCCGGCGCAACCACGGCCGCACCTTCGACAAGGCGCGGCTCGACCCGCTCACCCTGGGCCTGGCCCGGCACGCGCGCCGCAACGCCCACCGCGTGCCCGGGGCGATCGCGCGCCTGCGCCGCACCACGGCGATCTCCGCGCAGTTCCACCAGCGCTGGGACGTCACCCTCTGCCCCACCCTGGCCACCGCCACGCCGCCGGTGGGCCACCTCTCGCCCGAACCCGGCTTCGACCAGGTCATGGAGCGGCTGCTGGAGTGGGTCGTCTTCACCCCCTGGCACAACGCCTCCGGCGACCCGGCGGTCTCCCTGCCGCTGGCCACCACCCCCGACGGACTGCCGTTCGGGATGATGCTGGGCGCCGGCTCCGGCCGCGAGGCGCTGCTGCTGGAGCTGGCCTACGAGCTCGAGCAGGCCGTCCCCTTCCCCACGCTCGCCCCGCGCTGAAGCAGGCCCAGGACGAGCGCCCGCCCGCTGGTCGAGGTGCGAGGCGCGCCAGCGCCGAGCCACGAGACCCCAGGTGCGCGACGAGGGTCTCGTGGCTCGCTGCGCTCGCACCTCGACCAGCGGTGCGCACCCTCAGCGGGGTACGACGAGGAGCGCCTGCGCGGACCGGGCGACCGGTCCGAGCCGGTCGAGGACCGTCGAGGTCGCGACCCCGACCGAGCCGGGCCCGAGGGTGGTCTCGGCGTCGATGCAGACCCACTCGCCGACCGGCTCGCGCAGCACGTGCACGGTGAGCTCGGTGTTCTGGAAGCCCCACTGCGTGACGTCGAGAGCGGCGCTGACCCCCGAGGCCGAGTCGACGCACGTCATCATCCGCGCCAGCGGCGAGGTGCTCTCGCCCTCGACCAGCTCGGGGGCGCGCATCCAGGCCGTGCCGGGGCCGAGGGTGTCGACGGAGCCGGCGGTCCACCGCCACTCCACCGCCTCGACGTAGCCCGGGTGCCAGGTCGCGGGGGAGGCCTTGACCACGCCGTCGGCCGGTCCGTGCGCCGGGGCGGGTCCGACCTTCGCGGGGCCGGTGCCGCGGGGGAACAGCCACGCGCGGGCGGTGGCCACGTCGCGACCGGCGGCCGGGTCGTGCAGCACCGCCTCGGCCATCAGCACCGAGCGGCCGCGCCGCAGGACCCGGGCCGAGCAGACCAGTGGCGCGACCGGGACCGGCCCGAGCAGCTCCATCGTCAGCCGCCCGACCACCCGGTCGGCCGCTTCCGGGAGACGCTCCAGCGCCCGCGTGAGCAGACCCGCCGGCGGACCCCCGTGCTGGGCGTCCGGGGACCACGGGCCGGCCGCCGAGGGGGTCGGGACGAACCGCTCCGAGCCGTCGTCAAGGGTGCCGTCGGGGACGAAGAAGGGCTGGGCCATGCCCCGATTTTCTCCTACGCCGAAGACTCTGTATGGTTCTGCGTCGTTGCCCCTTTAGCTCAGTCGGCAGAGCGTCTCCATGGTAAGGAGAAGGTCTACGGTTCGATTCCGTAAAGGGGCTCTGGGTCGGGTCGTCGCCGGTGCAGACCGGGGTCGACCCTCATCCATGTGGCGGGGTAGCTCAGGTGGTTAGAGCACACGGCTCATAATCGTGGTGTCGCGGGTTCGAGTCCCGCCCCCGCTACCACAGATCCCGCACCGCCTCCGATCAGCAAGGACATCCCGTGGCCAGCAAGAGCTCTGACGTTCGCCCCAAGATCACGCTCGCCTGCGTGGACTGCAAGGAGCGGAACTACATCACCAAGAAGAACCGTCGGAACAACCCCGACCGCATGGAGATGAAGAAGTTCTGCCCGCGGTGCCGCACCCACACCGACCACCGCGAGACCCGCTGACCCCAGCGCACTCGCACCGCACGGCCCGCCAGGTCCTCCTGGCGGGCCGTCGGCGTTCCTATGGGTACGCCGACAGCGACCGCCGCGACGCGCGACCGGCCCGTGCCGGGCCCGACCGACGCCCGGGCCCGACCGACGCCCAGGCCCGGCGTGCCGTCAGTCCCCCGGGTCGCAGGTCGGCTCGGGCCACGCCCGCAGCCGCCCGGTGTCGAGCCGGCTCAACGTGGGGACGACGGGTCGCCCGCCCAGCCGCCAGAAGCTCCGGGCCGCGGACTCGCTGACCGTCCACAGGCTCCCCGGGCCGGCTGCCATCCCCTCGGCACCCGGCAGGAACCCCCGGCGCAGCCCGCCCGGCCCCTCGAGCACCCCGCAACGGGTGTTCGAGCGGGCGAACCACACCCCGGTGCGCCCGGCGATCCGGGCCCACACCGCGCCCTGGGCGTGCGAGGGGACCTTCCTGGTGGCGACGGCGTCCTCCGACCCGAGTTCGACCACCCCCGGCGCGAGCACCGCGTCGAGGTCGAACCAGTCCAGCGCCGCCCGCCCCGGGTGCACGCGGCTGGGGCGGAAGCGGCCCAGCCCGAGCCGGCCCCGGCCGTCGAGCAGCCCGAAGGAGCCCTGCACGGGGTCGGCGAGCCGCCAGCCCCGCAGCACCTCGAGGGTCTCGGGGTCCATCAGCCACAGCCGAGCGCTCTCGGTCAGCCACAGCCCGTGGCGGTCCAGGGCCACGCCGCCGCCGTGGCGGCAGGAGACCTCGGGACCCGTGCCCACCTGGCCACTCACGCGCCGGCGGTCGGCCAGCAGCGCGCCGGTGCGCAGGTCCAGCCGCACGACCCGGCACCACAGGCTGCCGGGCTCGCCCTCGTCGTACCCCGTCAACCAGGCCGTCCCGCCCCGCACCGCCACGCCCTGCGGCACCAGCGCGGCCGCGGCCCGCGGCGCCCACACGCCCGCGCACACCGCGTCCGAGACCGGCAGCGGCTCCAGCCCCACCCCGTCGGGGAGGTACGCCGGCGGCCGACCGCGCACCGCACCCGCCTCGAGCGGGCGGCAGTCGGAGAGCCGCGCCGGGCCCGCTACCGGCGCGTCATCGCTCCTGCCGGCCGAGCCGGGGCCGACCGGTCCGGTAGTGGCACCGCTGCACCCGACGAGGGCCGCGACCAGCAGCAGGGCGGCCGCACGAGATCGCCTAGGTTGAAGCCATGCCCGTGGACCCATCGATCGTCGGTCGGAGCTTCCCACCCACCCGACCCTATGCCGTGACCGCCGAGGCGCTGCATGCCTTCGCGGCCGCGACGGGCGGTGCATGGACCGGGGGTCCGGCGCCGGCGACCTTCCCGATCGTGACCGCCTTCGAGGCGATGAACGCCTTCCTCGAGGCCGAGCAGGTCTCCCTGCACCGCATCGTCCACGGCGAGCAGCGCTTCGCCTACGAGCGCCCGGTGGTCGAGGGCGACGAGCTGACCGCGACCCTCACCGTCACGTCGCTGCGCCAGATCGGCGGCAACGACATCATCGGCACCACCAGCGAGGTCACCGACGCCACCGGGGCCCTGGTCTGCACGACCGGCGCGACGCTGGTCCACCGGGGCGAGGCCGACCACGAGGCCGACCACGAGGCCGACCACGACGCTGGCGACGAGGGGGCCGGAGCATGAGCCTGGAGCCGCGCACCTTTACCGTCACCCGCGCCGACCTCGCGGCGTACGCCGCCGCCAGCGGCGACCACAACCCGATCCACACCGACGAGGCCGTCGCCACCTCGGTCGGCCTGCCCGGCGTGATCGCGCACGGGATGTACACCCTGGCCCTGGCCGCCCGCGCCGTCGCCGAGTGGTTCCCCGACCACGAGGTCGTCTCGCTCGGCTGCAAGTTCACCTCCCCGGTCGTGGTGCCCGCCGACGGTGGTGCCGAGGTCGTCGTCGCGGGTCAGGAGAAGGTGGGGGACGACGGCCTGACCACCGTCGCGCTCACCGTCACCCACGAGGGCCAGAAGGTCCTCGGCATGCCGAAGGCGGTCCTGCGCCGTGGCTGACGCTGCGACCGCGCCGCTCCTGGCGGAGCGCACCACCCTGCGTCTCGGCGGACCGGCCGCACGCTGGGTGGTCGCCCGCGACGACGAGGAGCTCGTCGGCGCGGTCCGCGCCGCCGACGAGGCCGGCGAGCCCCTGCTCGTGCTCGGCGGCGGCAGCAACCTGGTCGTGGCCGACGAGGGATTCGCCGGCACGGTCGTCGAGGTCGCCACGCGAGGTGTCACCAGCGACGTCGACGGTGACGACCCGACGTGCGGCGGTGCGATGGTCACCGTCGCCGCGGGGGAGTCCTGGGACGGCTTCGTCGCCACCGCCGTCGAGCGCGGCTGGGTCGGTGTCGAGGCGCTCTCCGGCATCCCGGGCTCCGTCGGGGCCACGCCCGTCCAGAACGTCGGTGCCTACGGCCAGGACGTCTCCCAGACCGTCGCGTCGGTGCGCACCTGGGACCGGGTCGAGCGCGCCTGGCGCACCTTCGCCCACGCCGACTGCGGCTTCGGCTACCGCCACTCCCGCTTCAAGGCCGAGCCCGGCCGTTACGTCGTGGTCTCGGTGACCTTCCAGCTGCGCCTGGGCACCCTCGGCGCCCCGGTCGCGTACGCCGAGCTGGCCCGCTCCCTCGGCGTCGAGCCGGGCGCCCGTGCCCCGCTCGCCGACGTGCGCGCCGCGGTCCTCGCGCTGCGCCGCGGCAAGGGGATGGTCCTCGACGAGCCCGACCACGACACGTGGAGCGCCGGCTCCTTCTTCACCAATCCCGTCCTCGACCCCGCCGACGTGCCCGCGGGTGCGCCCGCCTGGCCGCAGCCCGACGGCAGCGTCAAGACCAGCGCCGCGTGGCTGATCGAGCACGCCGGGCTCGGCAAGGGCTGGGGCGCGGAGGTCACCGGCGGCCGGGCCACCCTGTCGACCAAGCACACCCTCGCGCTCACCAACCGCGGCGGGGCCACGACCGCCGACCTGCTGGCCCTCGCCCGCGAGGTGCGCGACCGGGTCGAGCAGCGCTTCGGCGTACGACTCGTCAACGAGCCGGTGCTCCTCGGCTGCGAGCTCTGACCCGCCGAGCAGTCAGGAACGCACCGCCGGGTCGTCGTCCCCTCCGGCCGACGACCTAGACCGACGTGCCGGCCGCGATGGCGACGACGGCGATGACGACGAGCACCGCCAGGCCCAGCAGCACGGTCGCCACGATGCCCAGGATCATGCCCGCGTTGGCTTCCCCGCGACCGCCGTAGCGCATCGGCTCGGCGTCGATCTCGCGCTTGACCTTGGCGCCCATGTACCACGCGAACGGCCCGGCCAGGACCGGCAGGCCGCACACGAAGCCACCACCGAGCGCGACGATGCCCAGCACGAGCGCGGTGTTGGCGGAGGGGTGGTTGGGCACCGAGGGGAACGGCTGCGCGTAGCCCTGGCCGTACGCCGGCTGGCCGTAGCCCTGCGAGTAGGCCTGGCCCTGGTCGGGACCCGGCTGCGGGGGCTGCGCCTCGGCGTAGGGGTTGGTCGGGTACGCCGGGGGAGCCGGCGGGTCCTGGGGCCGGCGGTCGGGCTCGCCCGGACCGCTGCCGTAGGGCTGGTGGGTCCAGGGCGTGTTCTGGTCGTCCGGCTCGCTCACGTCGGCATCCTCTCACCGCGACGGCCAGGGTGACCGCCCCCGGGGTCCGGGCACGGGTCAGCGCGCGCCGACCGGCCCGGCCGGCTCCTCGGGGCCGGCCAGCCACGCGTCGATCTCGGCCAGCACCCGCTGCCGCACGTCCGAGGGCGCCCGCGAGGCCCGCACCGACATCCGGGCCAGCTCGGCCAGCGTCGCGTCGTCGAGGTCGTGGGCGGCACGCATCGTGGCGTACTGCGCGGCCAGCTGGGACCCGAAGAGCAGCGGGTCGTCGGCCCCCAGCGCGACGGTCGCGCCCGCCGCCAGCAGGTCCGGCAGCGGCACCGAGGTGAGGTCCGAGTAGACGCCGAGCGCCACGTTGGAGACCGGGCAGACCTCGAGCGCCACCCCGGCCGCCACGACCCGCTCCAGCACGGCCGGGTCCTCGGCCGAGCGCACGCCGTGGCCCAACCGGTCCGCGTGCAGGTGGTCCAGGCAGGTGCTCACGTGGTCGGCGCCGAGCAGCTCGCCGCCGTGGGGGACCAGCGCCAGCCCGGCTCTCTCGGCGATCGCGAAGGCCGGCCCGAACTCCGAGGTCGTGCCGCGCCGCTCGTCGTTGGACAGCCCGAACCCGACGACCCCGCGACCGGCGTACTGCGACGCCAGCCGCGCCAGCGTCCGCGCATCCATCGGGTGCCGGGTGCGGTTGGCGGCGATGACCACCGCCATCCCCAGTCCGGTCGTGCGCGAGGCGTCGGCGACCGCGTCCAGCACGAGGTCGGTGAACGCCGTGATCCCGCCGAAGCGCGCGGCGTAGCCGCTGGGGTCGACCTGGATCTCCAGCCAGCGTCCGCCGTCGCGCACGTCGTCCTCGGCGGCCTCGAGCACGAGCCGTCGCACGTCCCCCTCGGTCCGCAGCACCGAGCGCGCCACGTCGTAGAGCCGCTGGAAGCGGAACCAGCCCTTCTCGTCGGCCGCCGAGAGGTGCGGCGGCCACTCCTCGACCAGCGAGTCTGGCAGCGCGATCCGGTCGCGCTCGGCGAGCTCCAGCAGCGTCTGGTGGCGCATCGAGCCGGTGAAGTGCAGGTGCAGGTGCGCCTTGGGCAGGGTGTGGAGGTCGCGCACGGCGCCACCCTAGGCGGGACACGCCGACGGCCGGCCCCGCCTCCCCGGCACCGGTCCGACGGCACCTGCACGACGGCTCCCGGCGCGAGGCGTTTGGACGGCGCGCGGAGCCGACCCGTAGACTCCCCACTTGGTGGTCTCCCCGCATGCTTCGGCATGCCCCCGGGGAGGTCGTCGGAGGGCACTAGCTCAACTGGCAGAGCATCGGTCTCCAAAACCGAAGGTTGGGGGTTCAAGTCCCTCGTGCCCTGCTCCACGTCACCGGTCCCGGCCGGTGGCGCAGCAGCACCAGCAGCACCGATCGAGCAGGACCAGGCAGCACCAGCCAGCAGCACGAGGACAGGGAGAGGTGACCGGCGTGAGCGAGCAGAACGCGGTCCGCGACGAGAAGCCCGCGCGCACCAGCCCGGTGACCTTCTACCGGCAGGTCGTCGCCGAGCTGCGCAAGGTCGTCTACCCGACGCAGGAGCAGCTGGTCACCTACTTCTTCGTGGTGATGGTCTTCGTGCTGGTGATGATGGCCATCATCGCCTCCCTGGACCTCGGTCTGGGCCGCCTGGCCTTCGCCGTCTTCGGCGGCAACGCCGAGTAGGGCCCACCGACCACCCGTGGGCAGCCGCCCGCACCGTCCCCGGCCGCAGCGCCGGGAGCGACGTACGACGTGATGGAGCAGGACGTGACTGAGCAGTTCGACCCCGCCGAGACCGACGAGTCCCTGGACGCGGGCGCCGCCGACACCGACGCCCCCGAGGGCGCCGAGGACGCGACCGCCCTCGCCGACGAGGTCGACGGCGACGGGGCGGACGCCGAGGCCTCCGCCGCCGAGCACCAGGACTCCGACGCCGACGACCTCGACGAGGACGCCGCGGACGAGCCCGACGAGGACGACCCGCTCGAGCGCTTCCGCCGCGAGCTGTGGGCCAAGCCGGGTGACTGGTTCGTCGTGCACACCTACTCCGGCATGGAGAACCGGGTGAAGCAGAACCTGGAGAACCGCGCCATCTCCCTCAACATGGAGGACTACATCCACGAGATCGTGGTCCCCACCGAGGAGGTCGCGGAGATCAAGAACGGTCAGCGCAAGATGGTCAAGCGCACCGTCCTCCCCGGCTACGTCCTGGTCCGCATGGACCTCACCGACGAGTCCTGGTCCGCGGTGCGCCACACGCCCTCGGTCACCGGCTTCGTCGGCAACTCCCACCAGCCCGTGCCGCTGACGATGGGTGAGGTCGAGGACATGCTCGCCCCCGCCGTCGTGGCCCGCGCCCAGGCCGAGGCCGTCGCCGCCGGCACCGCCCCCGCCGGCAGCGCCACCACCGCCAAGAAGCCGGTCGAGGTGGCCGACTTCGCCGTCTCCGACTCCGTCATGGTCGTCGACGGGCCCTTCGCCACGCTCCACGCCACGATCACCGAGATCAACGCCGAGAGCCAGCGCGTCAAGGCGCTCGTGGAGATCTTCGGTCGCGAGACCCCCGTCGAGCTCTCCTTCAGCCAGGTGCAGAAGGTCTGAGCCGGCCCCGCCCGGAATTGGGTCGGGGGACCCTCCCGACCCACACTGTTCGCTGCGCCCCGCGGGGCGCAGGTGGCAGAGGACGCACACGGCGTCCTCGACATGACCACGAGTAGGAAAGAGAAGCAGCATGCCTCCGAAGAAGAAGATCGCTGCCCTGGTCAAGGTGCAGCTCCAGGCCGGCGCCGCCTCGCCGGCCCCGCCGGTCGGTACCGCCCTGGGTCCCCACGGCGTCAACATCATGGACTTCTGCAAGGCGTACAACGCCCAGACCGAGTCCATGCGCGGCAACGTCATCCCGGTCGAGATCACGATCTACGAGGACCGGACCTTCGACTTCATCACGAAGACGCCGCCGGCCTCCGAGCTGATCAAGAAGGCCGCTGGGCTGCAGAAGGGTTCCTCGGTCCCGCACAAGGACAAGGTCGGCTCGCTGACCAAGGACCAGGTGCGCGAGATCGCCCAGACCAAGCTGCCCGACCTCAACGCCAACGACGTCGAGGCCGCCATGAAGATCGTCGAGGGCACCGCCCGCTCGATGGGCATCACGACCGACTGACGTCCCCGGGCTCCGCCCGGTCGGACACCGACGTCAGCCGGCGTCGTACCCCTGTGGCAGGGCCGCGCTGGCCCGAGCGACCACACCTGGATCACAGAAGAAGGAACCCAGACATGCAGCGCAGCAAGACCTACCGCGCAGCGGCCGCCTCGTTCGACAAGAACGAGGTCTTCGCCCCGCTCGCCGCGATCAAGATCGCCAAGACCACCTCGAAGAAGAAGTTCGACGAGACCGTCGACGTCGTCATGCGTCTCGGCGTCGACCCCCGCAAGGCCGACCAGATGGTGCGCGGCACCGTCAACCTGCCCCACGGCACCGGCAAGACCGCCAAGGTCCTCGTCTTCGCCGTCGGTGACAAGGCCCAGGCCGCCCTCGACGCCGGTGCCGACGAGGTCGGTGGCGACGAGCTGATCGAGAAGGTGGCCGGCGGCTACCTCGACTTCGACGCCGTGGTCGCGACCCCGGACCTCATGGGCAAGGTCGGCCGCCTCGGCCGCGTGCTCGGTCCCCGCGGCCTCATGCCGAACCCCAAGACCGGCACGGTCACCCCCGACCCGGCCAAGGCCGTGACGGACATCAAGGGCGGCAAGATCGAGTTCCGCGTCGACCGCCACGCCAACCTGCACTTCATCATCGGCAAGGCGTCCTTCTCCGAGGTCAACCTCGCCGAGAACTACGCCGCCGCCCTCGAGGAGGTGCTGCGGCTCAAGCCGGCCAGCTCCAAGGGCCGCTACATCAAGAAGGTCACTGTCTCCACGACGATGGGCCCCGGCATCCAGGTCGACCCCAACCGCGTGAAGAACGTCGCCGTCGAGGACGAGGCCCCCACCGCCTGAGTCCCGCGCACGTACGTCGAAGGCCCGGCCCCCTCGCGGGGGCCGGGCCTTCGTGTCGTCGTGGGGGTGGTTGCGGTGGGGGCGGGGGTCGGGGTCGGTGCGCCGCTGCGCGGCGCCGACGGGCGGGCGGGACACCCCCTTCGTCGCTACCAGGCCGCTCGCTCGTCCCTCACGAGCGGCCCCGCCAGACCCAGCCACGCTCCTCCGGGGGCGCCCCGCCCGCCCGACGGCGCCGGGGGCAGCGCACCGACCCCGACCCCCGCTGTGCTGGGGGCCGGGTTGCTGTCGTGGGGTGCTGGTGTCAGCGGTTGCTGAGCGCCTCGGCGGCCGCGAGGGCGACGCAGGTGGCGACGCCGGCCATGGCGGTCTCGACCTGGTCCAGGGGCGGGAAGGTGGGGGCGAGGCGGATGTTGCGGTCGCGGGGGTCCTGGCCGTGGGGGAAGGAGGCGCCGGCGGGGGTGAGGGCGATGCCGGCCTCCTTGGCCAGCTGCACGACCCGGGTGGCGGTGCCGTCCATGACGTCGAGGTTGACGAAGTAGCCGCCGGTGGGCTGGGTCCACTCGGCGACCTCGAGGCCCTCGAGCTCGCTGGTGAGGGCGTCCTGGACGGCGGCGAACTTCGGGGCGATGAGCTCGCGGTGCTTGCGCATGTGGGCGCGGACGCCGTCGGCGTCGCCGAAGAACTCGACGTGACGCAGGTGGTTGACCTTGTCGGGGCCGATGGAGGCCATCCCGAGGTGCTTCAGGAACCAGGCCTTGTTGGTCTCCGACATCGCCATGACCGCGACGCCGGCGCCGGCGAAGGTGATCTTGGAGGTCGAGGCGAACATGATCGGCCGGTCGGGGTGGCCGTTGGCGGCGGCGATGGACAGGGCGTCAGCGCTCTTGACCTCGGTGTCGGTGAGGTGGTGCAGCGCGTAGGCGTTGTCCCAGAAGACCCGGAAGTCGGGAGCGGCGGTGGGCATCGACATCAGGGCGGTGGCGACCTCGACCGAGCAGACCGCGCCGGTGGGGTTGGCGTAGGTCGGGACGATCCACAGTCCCTTGAAGGCCGGGTCGTCGGCGACGAGGGCGCGGACGGCGTCGACGTCGGGGCCGTCCTCGTTCATCGGGACGGTGACCATCTCGATGCCGAAGTCGGCCAGCATGGAGAAGTGGCGGTCGTAGCCGGGGACCGGGCAGACGAACTTCACGACCGGCTCGTCCTTCCAGGGGCGCTCGGAGCCGGGGCCGCCCCAGAGCAGGAGGTCGACGAGCGCCTGGTGCATCATCGTGAGGCTGGAGTTGCCGCCGCAGATGACCTGCGCCGTCTCGACCCCCAGCAGCTCGGCGAACATCTCGCGCAGCTCGAGCAGGCCCTCGAGGCCGCCGTAGTTGCGGACGTCCGCGCCGGAGCGGTCGGTGTGGCCGGTGGGCAGCGAGAGCAGTGCCTCGGAGAGGTCGAGCTGGTCGCTGGCCGGCTTGCCCCGGGTGAGGTCCAGCGTCAGCCCGCGCTCCTTGAGGGCGGCGTACGCCGCCTGCTTCTCGGCCAGGAAGGCGGCGAGCTCGTCGGCGGACAGCGAGGACAGCGGGGCGCGGTCGGTCATGGTGCCGATCCTGCCAGCCCGGGGGAGGGGCGGTGGATTTGGTGGGCCCGCGTGGACCGCCGTACAGTTCACGCTCGTAACCAGAGACCGCCGGTCGGCGGGCTGCTCCGGCAGCCGGTCCGAAGGCCCCGCGAGAGCGGGCGACCTGCGCAGGTGAGCAGAGCCAGACCCGGTCCGCCGGTTCCACGCCCTGAGCGCCCGCGCTCGGGGCGTTCGTGATTTGCGCGGGTGCTTGGCGCGGTCTCTCCAGCAGAAGTGAGGAGACCCATGGCGCGGGCAGACAAGCAGGCGGCCGTCGCGGAGATCGTTGAGTCGTTCAACGCCTCCGCTGGTGCCGTGCTGACCGAGTACCGCGGTCTCACCGTGAAGGAGCTGCAGGACCTCCGCCGCTCCCTCGGCGAGAACGCCACGTACGCCGTGGTCAAGAACACGCTGGCCAAGCTGGCCGCCAACGAGGTCGGCATCTCCGGCTTCGACGACCTGCTGACCGGCCCCACCGCGATCGCCTTCATCAACGGCGACGTGGTCGAGGCCGCCAAGGGCCTGCGTGACTTTGCCAAGGCCAACCCCACCCTCGTGATCAAGGGTGGTGTCCTGGACGGCAAGCCCCTCGACGCGAACGAGATCGCCAAGCTGGCGAGCCTCGAGTCGCGTGAGGTGCTCCTGGGCAAGATGGCTGGTGCGATGCTCGCGTCGCTCAGCCAGGCCGTCTACCTGCTCAACGCCCCCCTGGCCCAGGCCGCCCGCCTCGCGGGTGCGCTCCAGGCCAAGGCCGAGCAGGACCCCTCGATCCTCGCAGGTGGTGCCGCCGCGTCCGATGTGGACAGCCCGGCCGCCGCCGAGGAGGCCCCTGCCGCGGACGCCGCGGACGAGGCCCCCGCTGACGAGGCCCCGGCTGCCGACGCCGCCGAGGCCTCCGACGAGGGCGACACCGCCGAGGCCTGAGCATCCGCTCACCCCGGCACACCACCACCTGAAACCCGGTGGCGACCACGAGGTCGCGACCACCACACGGAAGGAACGCCACCATGGCGAAGCTGAGCACTGACGAGCTCCTCGACGCGTTCAAGGAGATGACCCTCATCGAGCTCTCCGAGTTCGTGAAGCAGTTCGAGGAGACCTTCGGCGTCACCGCCGCTGCCCCGGTCGCCGTCGCCGCCGCCCCTGCTGCCGGCGGTGCCGGCGGTGGCGAGGCCGCCGCTGCCGAGCAGGACGAGTTCGACGTCATCCTCGAGGCCGCCGGTGACAAGAAGATCAACGTCATCAAGGAGGTGCGCGCCCTGACCTCCCTCGGTCTGAAGGAGGCCAAGGAGCTCGTCGAGGCCGCCCCGAAGCCGATCCTCGAGAAGGTCGCCAAGGACGCTGCCGACAAGGCGAAGGAGGCCCTCGAGGCCGCCGGCGCCACCGTCTCGGTCAAGTGACCCACCGGCCGTAGCCCGACTCCTCGGGCGCCGGCCACCACCTCGGCCCCGTCCCCCTCGTGGGGGCGGGGCCGAGGTGCATTTGCGCAGGTCACCACGGTGCCGTGCACCGCCGGTCAAGGTTGTGTCCCAAACATCGGCAGCCGAGTGACGCGCGTGACAAACTGCCGTAACCTCGCGGCGACAACGGCGTTGTTACTCGTGGGTGTGCGCAGCCACGAGGGAGGCAGCGCCTGGAGCAGCATGACGAAGGAGCACACGTACATGGGCGTGGAGATCAAGGTCGAGCACCTGAGCAAGTCCTTCGGAAAGCAGCTCATCTGGGGTGACGTCACCCTGACCGTCCCCGCGGGCGAGATCTGCGTGATGCTCGGTCCCTCGGGCACCGGCAAGTCGGTCTTCCTCAAGACCCTCATCGGGCTGCTGAAGCCCGACCAGGGCTCGATCATCATCGAGGGCACCGACATCGCCTCCTGCTCGGAGAAGGAGCTCTACGAGATCCGCAAGCTGTTCGGCGTGCTGTTCCAGGACGGCGCGATGTTCGGCTCGATGAACCTCTACGACAACGTCGCCTTCCCGCTGCGCGAGCACACCAAGAAGTCCGAGTCCGAGATCCGCTCCATCGTGATGGAGAAGATGGACCTCGTGGGTCTCCTCGGCGCCGAGGACAAGCTCCCGGGCGAGATCTCCGGCGGCATGCGCAAGCGCGCCGGCCTGGCCCGCGCGCTGGTGCTGGACCCCGAGATCGTCCTCTTCGACGAGCCCGACTCCGGCCTGGACCCGGTGCGCACCGCGTTCCTGAACCAGCTCATCGTCGACCTCAACGCCCAGATCGACGCGACGTTCCTCATCGTCACCCACGACATCAACACCGCTCGCACGGTGCCCGACAACATCGGACTGCTCTACCACAAGCACCTGGCGATGTTCGGCCCGCGCGAGATGCTGCTCTCCTCCGAGGAGCCCGTGGTCCGCCAGTTCCTCAACGCCCAGCGCGTGGGCCCGATCGGCATGTCCGAGGAGAAGGACGCCGACGAGCTCGCGGCCGAGGCCGACCAGGAGCTGCCGCCGCTGCCGCCGATCCCGCTGCAGCTCGAGCCCTCCAACGGCATCCCGCGCCGCTCCCAGCGGGAGCCCGGCGCCTGGTGCCGCGAGCACGGCGTGACCCCGCCGCCGGGCTCGTTCGAGGAGAACATGACCATGACCACGGGCGCCTGAGGAGCACGAGACACCAGTGGCGTCCATCACCGCGACCAGGGCGCTCGCCCCCGTCGGAGCGGCAGGCAAGCTCTTCGCCTTCGCCCTCGACGTGCTGCGAGGCCTGTTCCGTCGCCCCTTCCAGCTGCGGGAGTTCATCCAGCAGGCCTGGTTCATCGCGTCGGTCACGATCATCCCCACCGCGCTGGTCGCCATCCCCTTCGGTGCGGTCATCGCACTGCAGGTCGGTGGCCTGATCAAGCAGTTCGGTGCGCAGTCCTTCACCGGCTCGGCCTCGGTGCTCGCGGTCGTGCAGCAGGCCGCGCCAATCGCGACCGCGCTGCTGATCGCCGGTGCCGGCGGCTCGGCGATCGCCGCCGACCTCGGCGCCCGCAAGATCCGCGAGGAGCTCGACGCCATGATGGTGCTGGGCATCGACCCGATCCAGCGCCTGGTCGTCCCGCGCGTCCTGGCCGCCATCCTGGTGGCGGTCTTCCTCAACGGCCTGGTCTCCGTGGTCGGCGTGGCCGGCGGTTACGTCTTCAACGTGGTGCTCCAGGACGGCACACCAGGCGCCTACATCGCCAGCTTCACCGCACTGGCCCAGCTCCCCGACCTCTGGGTCGGTTTGATCAAGGCCGGGATCTTCGGCCTCATCGCCGCGATCGTGGCGGCCTACAAGGGCATGAACGCAGGAGGAGGGCCCAAGGGCGTGGGTGACGCGGTCAACGAGTCGGTCGTCATCACGTTCGTCCTGCTGTTCATCGTCAACTTCGTCATCAGCGCGATCTACCTCCAGGTCGTCCCCCCGAAGACGGGCTGATCACGATGGCGAACCTCAAGTCGGTCTACACGCGCCCCCTCTCGTCCCTCGACGACCTGGGCAAGCAACTCTCCTTCTACCTCCGTGCGCTCGCCGCGGCTCCCCAGGCCGCCGTGCGCTACCAGAAGGAGGTCCTGCGGATCCTCGCCGAGGTCACCCTCGGCTCGGGCTCCCTGGCCGTCATCGGCGGCACCGTCGGCGTCATCCTCTCGATGACCTTCTTCACCGGCGCCCAGGTCGGCCTCTCCGGCTACGCCGCGCTCGACCAGATCGGCACCGCGCCCTTCGCCGGCTTCGTCTCGGCCTACTTCAACACCCGCGAGATCGCCCCGCTGGTGGCGGGCATCGCGCTGGCCGCGACCGTCGGCTGCGGCTTCACCGCCCAGCTGGGCGCGATGCGCATCTCCGAGGAGATCGACGCCGTCGAGGTCATGGCGATCCCCTCGATGCAGTACCTCGTCTCCACGCGCATCGTCGGCGGCCTGATCGCGATCATCCCGCTCTACGTCGTCGGCCTGCTCTCGTCGTACTTCGCGACCAGGCTCACGGTGACGCAGTTCTACGGCCAGAGCGCGGGCACCTACGACTACTACTTCAACCAGTTCCTGCCACCGGGCGACGTGCTGTGGTCCTTCGGCAAGGTGCTGGTCTTCGCCGTCGTCGTCATCCTCATCCACTGCTACTACGGCTACACCGCCTCCGGCGGCCCGGCCGGCGTGGGTGTGGCCGTGGGACGCGCGGTGCGGACGTCCATCGTGGCCGTCAACGTGATCGACCTGTTCCTGTCGATGGCGATCTGGGGCACCACCACGACCGTGAGACTGGCGGGATAGGCGATGCTGAAGCAGTTCAAGCTCCTCGGGGTGGTCTTCCTCGCGCTGCTCCTCGGCGGCGTGTGGCTGACCTACGCCGTGTTCACCAAGCAGTTCGCCGAGTACGACGAGGTCACCCTCAAGACCTCCACCCTCGGCCTGCAGCTGCCCGAGCGCGGCGACGTCAAGATCCGAGGCGTCATCATCGGGGAGGTCCTCGACTTCCGCCCGACCGAGGAGGGCGCCGAGGTCACCTTGGGTATCTACCCCGAGGAGACCGAGACCGTGCCGGCCGACGTGACCGGCCAGATCGTGCCCAAGACCCTCTTCGGCGAGAAGTACGTCTCCCTGGAGATCCCCGAGTCGCCGAGCAGCGAGTCCATCGAGGCCGGCGACGTCATCGAGCAGACCAAGACCGCGACCGAGGTCGAGGCCGTCCTCAACGACCTCTTTCCCCTGCTGCGCGCTGTCCAGCCCGCCGAGCTCAACATGACGTTCAACGCCCTGGCCACAGCCCTGGAGGGCCGCGGCGACCAGCTCGGCGAGAACCTCGAGACCGTCGACAGCTACCTCAAGCGCTTCAACCCCCAGCTGCCGGCCCTGGTCGAAGACCTCCGCCTGACCTCGGAGTTCTCCGACATCTACGCCGACGTGCTGCCCGAGGTCGGGCAGATCCTGCGTGACCAGATCACGACCCTGGGCACGCTCGAGGCCCGCGAGGACACGCTCAACGCGCTCTTCAACGACGTCTCGGCCTTCTCCCGCACCACCGAGGACTTCCTGCGCACCAACGGCGACAACCTGATCCGCCTCGGCGAGGTCAGCGAGCCGCAGGTGCGGATGCTCGCCAAGTACGCCCCGCAGTTCTCCTGCCTGACCAGGGGCATCGTCAACGCCGGCAAGCTGCAGGCCGAGGCCTACCGCAACTTCACCCTGCACATCGTGCTGGAGACGCTGCCCAACCAGCCACGCGCCTACAACGTCAACGACCGGGCGCGCTTCGGCGAGGACCGCGGCCCCACCTGCCTGAACCTGCCCAACCCGCCCTGGAACCAGGACAACCCCGTGCGAGCGCAACCGAACTTCGACGACGGCGTCGACGAGCCAACCGGCAAGGGCACCAGCCGCGTGGCCCCCGGGCCGTGGTTCCGCAGCAGCGAGGGGTACGCCGGCACGCCCGGTGAGTCCGACCTGCTGAAGTCGCTGCTGGCCCCCGGCCTGGGCGTGACCACCGACGACGTCCCCGACCTCGGTCCGCTCCTGCTCGGGCCCCTGGCGCGTGGCGCGGAGGTGAGCATGCGATGAAGCTGCTCGACGCCAAGACCTCCGCCGACCTCGCGCGGCTGCTGGTCTTCATCGTGGTCACGACGCTGGCCACCAGCCTCCTGGTCATCATGGTCGGCAACCTCACCTTCGGTGAGTCCAAGACCTACAAGGCCGAGTTCGTCGACGCCACGGGCGTGGTCGACGGCGACGACGTGCGGGTGGCCGGGGTCAAGGTCGGCAGCGTCAGCGACGTCGAGATCATCGACCGCACGCGGGCGCTGGTGACCTTCGACGTCGATGCCGACGTCCCGGTCACCCTGGCCACCAACGCCGCCATCCGCTATCGCAACCTGGTCGGGCAGCGCTACATCTCGCTGACCCAGCAGGTGGGGGACACCACGCCGCTGGAGGAGAACGCGGTCATCGACGTCCGCAACACCAGCCCGGCGCTCGACCTGACAGTGCTCTTCAACGGCTTCAAGCCGCTGTTCCAGGCGCTCTCGCCCGACGACATCAACCAGCTGTCCTTCGAGATCGTCCAGGTCTTCCAGGGCGAGGGCGGCACGCTCGAGAGCCTGCTGGCCTCGACCGCCTCGGTCACCCAGACGCTCGCGGACCGCGACGAGGTCATCACCGACCTGATCGTCAACCTCGACGACGTGCTGGACCGGGTCGCCGACCGCGACGAGGAGCTCAGCGACCTGATCCTCACCTTCAAGCAGCTGGTCAAGGGGCTCAAGCAGGACCGTGGTCCGATCCTGGACTCCCTGGAGCAGATCTCGGCGCTCTCGGAGGAGACCGCCTCGCTGGTCACCGGCATCCGCAAGCCCTTCACCAACGACATCAAGCAGCTGCGTCGCTTCGCCGACAACATCAACCGCAACAAGGGTGAGCTGGACCGTGCGCTGCAGGTGCTCCCGATCAAGCTGGAGAAGCTGGGTCGGACCGCGATCTACGGCTCCTACTTCAACTTCTACCTGTGCCACTTCGAGGGTCGGGTCCGCCTCCCTGGCGGCACGCCGGTCCCGGTCGACTACAACGTGGGTGGAGCGAGGTGTGACCTCGGATGAAGCCCTTCCGTGAGCGCAACCCGGTCGTCATCGGCGCGATCAGCATCGCCGTGCTGGCGCTGCTCCTCGTCGGCGGCTTCCGGGCCCAGGACCTGCCGCTGATCGGTGGCGGGGACACCTACTACGCCAACTTCTCCGAGGCCGGCGGGATCAAGGTCGGCGACGAGGTCCGCATCGCGGGCGTCCGCGTCGGCGCCGTGGAGAGCATCGAGCTCGACGGCGACCAGGTGCGGGTCGGCTTCCGGGTCAAGACCGACTCCCAGTTCGGTCCGACGTCCCGCGCCGACCTCAAGGTCAAGACGCTGCTCGGCGACATGTTCCTCGCCGTCGAGCCGGCCGGCTCGGGTCAGATGGAGGAGGGCGCGACGATCCCGGTCGAGCGCACCAGCTCCCCCTACGACGTGGTCGAGGCCTTCGAGGGCCTGGCCGAGACCGCCGGTGACATCGACACCGACCAGCTGGCGCAGTCGCTGACCGTCCTGGCCGACCTGACCCGCAACACCCCCGAGGAGTTCCAGGGGGCCCTGGAGGGCGTCTCGGCGCTCTCGGCGAACGTCGCGGCCAAGAACGACCAGATCAACAGCCTGCTGCAGAACCTCGAGCGGGTCTCCACGGTCCTCGACGACCGCGACGAGGACATCATCGAGCTCATGCGCGACGCCGACGTGCTCTTCCAGGCGCTCGTCGCCCGGCGCGACGCGGTCAACCGGCTGCTCGTCTCGACCACCCAGCTGTCCCGGGAGCTGACCGCCCTGGTGCAGGACACCGAGGCCGACCTGCGTCCGGCCCTCGAGAGCCTCGAGGAGGTGCTCGACGTCCTGAACAAGAACGAGGACAACATCGACGACAGCCTGCGGCTGATGGCGCCCTTCTACCGCGTCTTCGCCAACACCCTGGGCAGCGGGCCGTGGTTCGACACCTACATCCAGAACTTCCCGCTGGCCCCGCTGCCGGACGTGACCGACGGAGGGGGCATCGGATGAGCGGCGCACTGGACGTCCTGCGCAAGGTGGCCGTGCCGCTGGTGCTGCTGGCCCTCGTGGTCGCGGCCGCGGTGACGATGCTCGGCGGCGAGGAGCGCAAGATGCTCACCGCGGCGTTCCCGCGCACGGTCTCGGTCTACGAGGGTTCCGACGTGAGGGTGCTCGGCGTGCCGGTCGGCACCGTCGAGACCGTGACCCCCTCGGGCACCGAGGTCCTGGTGACCATGAGCTACGACGCCGACGTGCAGCTGCCGGCCGACGCCACGGCCGTCATCATCGCGCCCTCCATCGTGGGCGACCGGTTCATCCAGCTCACCCCGGCCTACACCGGCGGAGAGGTGCTGGAGTCCGGGGAGGTGCTGGGCGTCGACCGCACCGCCACCCCGCTGGAGCTCGACGACATCTACGCCAGCCTCGACGACCTCAACGTCGCGCTGGGCCCCAACGGTGCCAACCGGGACGGCGCGCTCACCGACCTCCTGGAGGTCACCGCGGAGAACTTCGGCGGCCAGGGAGCCCGTTTCAACCAGACGATCTCCGACTTCAGCGACCTCAGCGCGACCCTGGACGACAACAAGGAGGAGCTCTTCTCCTCCCTGACCGAGGTCCAGGCCTTCGTCAGCACGCTGGCCGAGAACGACGAGACCGTGCGGCAGTTCAACACCTCGCTGGCCTCGGTCAGCGACCTGCTCGCCGGGGAGCGCGAGGAGCTCGTGGCCTCCCTCGACAACCTCGGCACCGCCCTGGGCCAGGTCAAGGACTTCGTGGAGACCAACGAGGCCGTGCTGGGTCGCGACATCACCAAGCTCAACCGGGTCGCGCGCGTGCTGGTGAAGCAGCGGGCCAACGTCGAGGAGATCCTCGCGGTCGCTCCGCTCGCGCTGAACAACCTCGCGCTCACCTACAACCCGCAGGCCGGCACGCTCGACACCAACGCCAACATCGGCAACGTCGAGACCCAGCTCGCCAACGACCCGGGGCTCATCCTGTGCACCGTGGTCAACCAGATCGACCCGACCGGGGCGCTCTGCGACCTGGTCCAGTCCCAGGCGCCGCGTGCCGGGGCCCTGCGAGGCGCGACCCCGCTCGTCGCCCCGCCGGTCTCGGACCCGACCCTGGGTGGTCTCGTGGAGGTGACCCGATGACGCGCCGTACGACGCTGCGACGCACCCGGCTGGTGCTGGGCATGGTGCTCGCCTCGGTCACCCTCTCGGCCTGCGAGTTCGACGTCTACTCACTACCGCTGCCGGGTGGTCCCGACACCGGCGAGGACCCGATCACCATCACCGCCCAGTTCGCCGACGTCCTCGACCTGGTCCCCAAGTCGACGGTCAAGGTCAACGACGTCACCGTCGGCAAGGTGACCGACGTCGACCTCGAGGGCTACACCGCCACGGTCACCATGGAGCTGCGCAACGACGTGGACCTCCCCGACGACGCGGTCGCGCGCCTGCGCCAGACCTCGCTGCTCGGTGAGAAGTTCGTCGAGCTCGACGAGCCGCCCACGGGCGGCTCCGAGGAGCGCCTGGGCGACGGCGACGTCATCGAGATCGAGAGCACCGGGCGCAACCCCGAGGTCGAGGAGGTGCTGGGGGCGCTGTCCCTGGTGCTCAACGGCGGCGGCGTGGCCCAGCTCAAGACCATCTCCTCCGAGCTCAACAACGCCCTGGAGGGGCGCGAGGACTCCGCCCGCTCCGTGCTCCAGCAGGTCGACACCCTGGTCGGCACCCTCGACGACAACAAGGACGACATCGTCGACGCGATCCAGCGCCTCAACCAGCTGGCCATCGCGGTGCGCCAGCAGCAGGGCACCATCGACGACGCGCTCGACGAGCTGCCGAGCGCCCTGCGATCCCTGGACAGCCAGCGCGAGGACCTCGTGCAGATGCTCCAGGCGCTCAACGAGCTCGGCGACGTGGGCGTCCGGGTCATCGAGCAGTCCAAGGACACCACGATCGAGACGATCCGCCAGCTGCAGCCGGTGCTGACCGAGCTGGCCAACTCCGGCGACGCCTTCGTGAAGTCCTTCAACGCGGCGCTGACCTACCCCTTCGTCGACGAGGTCGTCGGCCGCGACCCGCAGGTGGCCCGCAACCTGCACATGGGTGACTACACCAACCTCTCCATGCAGCTCGAGGTCGACCTCTCCGGCGGTGTCACGGGGGTCCCGTCGGAGCTCCCGACGGTGCTGCCCACCGAGCTGGACCCGACGGCGGTGCTCGACCTGGTCGCCCGGTGCCTGGCCAGCGGCGACCTGGAGTCCAAGCCGTGCCAGAAGGTGCTCGACGACCTGGCGCTGGTCCTGGAGCTGCGTGAGGAGTGCGCCAAGCCCAAGAACGAGGACGTCGCGGTCTGCACGGCGCTCAACCAGGTGCCCGGGCTCCCGGGGATCGGTGGCCTCAACGAGCTGCCGCTGCCGCTGCTGGGCTCCTCCGGCGGTCTGCTGCGGCCGGCCCCCGGCGAGGGTGGCCGTGCCCAGCGCGGGCCCACGGTGGGCCAGCTGACCGAGCTCTACGACGCCGACCTCGTCGGCCTGATGGTCCCGGGGATGGTGGTGTCGTGATCACCCGTCGCACCAAGGTGCAGCTGCTGGTCTTCGTGGTGATCACGCTGGTCGGCGTCAGCTTCGTCGGCGCGCGCTACGCCAAGCTCGACCGGCTGTTCTACGACAGCAGCTACACCGTGACTGCCCACTTCGCGGCCTCCGGCGGCATCTTCGCCGGCGGCGAGGTCACCTACCGCGGCGTCAAGATCGGCACCGTCGAGAGCATGACCCTCACCGACGAGGGGGTCGACGTCGACCTCGCGATCGACAACGAGTTCGACGACATCCCCGCCGAGACCCTGGCGCTGGTCGGCAACAAGTCCGCGGTCGGCGAGCAGTACGTCGAGCTCCAGCCGACCTCGGACGAGGCCCCCTACCTCGAGGACGGCTCGGAGATCGCCGTCGAGGACACCCGGACCCCGATCCAGGTGGAGACCCTGCTCTCCAACCTCGCCACCACCGTCGGCTCGGTGGACCTCGACGCGCTGCGCACGACGGTCTCCGAGCTGGGCGCGGCCTTCGCGGGCACCGGCGAGGACCTGCAGCAGATCATCGACACCGGCAACGGCTTCATCAACGCTGCCAACGACAACTTCGACACCACCACGGCGCTCATCCGCGACGCCAACACGGTGCTGACGGGCCAGATCGAGTCGGAGAGCTCCATCCGCTCCTTCGCCCGTGACCTGTCGCTGTTCACCGGTGCGCTGGCCGACGCCGACCCGGCGATCAACCGCCTGCTCGACAACGGCTCCACCGCCGCCGTCGCGCTGCGCCGGCTGATCGAGGACAACGAGGTCGAGCTCGGCGACCTGGTGAACAACCTGATCACCACCGGCGAGATCGTCACGCGTCGCCTGCCCGGGATCGAGCAGATCCTGGTGATCTACCCCTACGTGGTCGAGGGCGGTTTCACCGTCGTCTCCAAGTCCCCGGACACCGGGCTCTACGACGCGCACTTCGGCCTGATCATCACCGACCAGCCGATCTGCACCGAGGGCTACGAGGGCACCGACAGGCGACCCCCGCAGAACGGCGAGAACCGGCCGATGAACGAGCAGGCCCGCTGCGAGGAGCCGCCGGCGGTCACCAACGCCCGCGGTGCGCACACCGTCTACGACCGGTTCCGCGCCCCGGCCGACTACGACGCTCCCGTCGTGGCCTCCTACGACTCCGACAGCGGCCGCCTCACCTGGGGCGACCGGGTCCCCGGCTCCCAGTCCTCCCCCGGTACGGTGGCTCCGTCCACCCTGGGGAAGGAGTCCTGGAAGTGGCTGTACCTCCAGCCCCTCGCGTCGGGTCGGTGACCCAGGAGGAGGGGACCCCCGGAAGCGGGACCTCCGGAGCCACCTCGGCCTCGCACGGGTTCCGCCTCGGGCTGCTCGTCGTCCTCGTCCTGGTCCTGGTGGGCTCGCTCGCCTGGACCGGTTACCTGGTGGCGACACGGACCTCCAGCGCCAGCGGGAGCCTGCCCGAGCGGGTCGGTGACGTGCTGAGCGGGGAGGACGCGATCGCCGCCCAGCGCGAGCGGGTCATGGACGTCGCCTCGCAGTTCATGCTCCGGGTCAACACCTACGGCCCCGACGACCTGGCCGAGGACGGCACGATGCCGGACTACCGCGAGCGCGTCGGAGAGCTGATCACCCCCGCCTTCCGTGCCGACTTCGAGACGCAGGTCGGCACCGCCGAGCAGACCGTCGCGCAGGCGCAGCTGGGTCGGGAGTGCGAGGTCTACGGCGTGGGCGTCTCCACGATGGATGCCGACTCCGCCACCGCGCTGGTCGCCGGGGTCTTCACCAACAGCTATCCCGGCAACGGCCGCCGGGCCGGCGAGAGGGTGGAGTCCGAGCCGGCCCCGTTCCGCGTGCGGATCTCCCTGGTCAAGATCGCGGGGGAGTGGCTGGTCGACGACTTCGCGCCCGTGACCGGCGCCGGGCTCTCGCTCGACCCGTCCGCAGCGCCCGGTGAGCCCGCCGACCCCACCGCCCCGCCGACCGACGAGGCCCCGGAGGAGCAGCAGTGAGCGCCGGCCCCAGCTGGTACGACGTCCTGGGCGTCGAGCCCACCGCGGACGCCGCGGAGATCCGCGCCGCGTGGCGGGCGGCCATCGCCGAGCTGGACCCGACCGAGCGACGCTTCCGCTCGCTCAACCAGGCCGCGGAGGTGCTGCTCGACGAGCAGTCCCGGGCGGCGTACGACGCCGAGCTGGCGGGCGCGGGTCCCGCACTCTCCGCCGGTCGAGGCGCGGACGCTCCCACCATCGGTCGAGGTGCGAGCGCAGCGAGCCACGAGACCCCTGCGGACCCCGAGCCGGCAGCAGCCGAGCGCCAGCGCCCCCGTCTGCGCCGCCGCGAGAAGGCGGCGGCTGCCGCCGACGCTGGTCGAGGTGGGAGCACCCCTTCCGCCGGTCGAGGTGCGAGCGCAGCGAGCCACGAGACCCCCTCGCGCCTCCCGCTGGTGCCGTCGTGGGCGTTGATCCTGGCCGCGGTCCTGGCGACCCTCGGTGTCGTCGCCGCGACCCTCGCCTCGGTCCAGGCCGGCGAGCCGGTCAGCGACGAGGGCGGTGCGCTGGTGGAGCAGTCTGCGGAGGAGGCGCGCAACGCCGCCGTCCGCGCGGTCGTGCCGGTGCTGTCCTTCGACTACCGCACGCTGGAGGAGGACGCGGCGGCCGCCCGGTCCTACATGACTTCCTCCTACCAGGAGGAGAAGTACGACCCGCTGTTCGAGGTGATCCAGGAGAACGCGGACAACACCCAGACGGTGGTCGAGGTCCAGGTCGTCGACTCCGCCGTCACCCGGACCGGCGACGGCCGCGTCGAGATCCTGCTCTTCGTGGACCGGCCGACCACCAACCGGGACAGCCAGGAGCCGGTCGTCTACAAGGACCAGGCCACGCTGACCATGGCGGAGGTCGACGGCCAGTGGCTGGTCGACGACCTGCGCACCTCGCCGATCCAGGAGTGAGGCTGGAGGGCCGGCGACCCGCCGCGTCCTCCACACCGTCGCCGCGAGGTGCTTGACCTCGGGCGCCGCGGGCCGCACACTCGTCGGGACGTCGATCTGAGTGGACGCCGATCTTGTGGCGCGCCCGACGTTCGGGTAACGTGGCGCCTTGCGCCTGCCCTCAAATGCTCTTCAGCCTGTCCGGTGGCTGTCGAAGTGGGGGGCCGTGCGCCATCGATGAGTTGACCCGTCGAAGGATCCCTCTTGGCTGCGCCTGCCTCCACCCCGCTCAACCCCTCCGGCTCCCGCCGCATCTCGTTCGCGAAGATCGCCGAACCTCTCGAGGTTCCCCAGCTCCTCTCCCTGCAGACCGACAGCTTCGACTGGCTCGTCGGCAACGACAAGTGGACCGCCGAGGTCGAGCGTCGGCGGGCCGAGGGCGAGGACGTCTCCGAGAAGTCCGGTCTCCAGGAGATCTTCGAGGAGATCTCCCCGATCGAGGACTTCTCCGAGACCATGTCGCTCTCGTTCGAGAACCCGGTCTTCTACGACCCCAAGTACTCCGTGGACGAGTGCAAGGAGAAGGACTTCACCTACTCCGCGCCGCTCTACGTCTCCGCCGAGTTCACCAACAACGACACCGGTGAGATCAAGGGCCAGACGGTCTTCATGGGCGACTTCCCGCTCATGACGCCCAAGGGCACCTTCGTCATCAACGGCACCGAGCGCGTCGTGGTCTCCCAGCTGGTCCGCAGCCCGGGCGTCTACTTCGAGCGCACCGCCGACAAGACCTCCGACAAGGACATCTACACCGCCAAGCTCATCCCGAGCCGTGGCGCGTGGCTGGAGTTCGAGATCGACAAGCGTGACATGGTCGGCGTCCGTCTCGACCGCAAGCGCAAGCAGAACGTCACCGTGCTGCTCAAGGCCCTCGGCTGGACCAACGAGCAGATCCGCGAGGAGTTCGGCGAGTTCGAGTCGATGATGCTGACCCTGGAGAAGGACCACACCCAGGGCCAGGACGACGCGCTGCTCGACATCTACCGCAAGCTGCGCCCGGGCGAGCCCCCGACGCGTGAGGCCGCGCAGACGCTGCTGAACAACTACTACTTCAACCCCAAGCGCTACGACCTGGCCAAGGTCGGTCGCTACAAGATCAACAAGAAGCTCGGCCTGACCGAAGCCTTCGACCAGCAGACGCTGACCGTCGACGACGTCGTCGCCGCGATCAAGTACATCGTCGCGCTGCACGACGGCCGCGAGCAGATCGAGGCGCCCCAGGGCACCCTCGACATCTCCGCCGACGACATCGACCACTTCGGCAACCGCCGCATGCGCACCGTGGGCGAGCTGATCCAGAACCAGCTCCGCACCGGTCTGGCCCGCATGGAGCGCGTGGTCCGCGAGCGGATGACGACCCAGGACGTCGAGGCGATCACGCCGCAGTCGCTGATCAACATCCGGCCCGTCGTCGCGGCGCTGAAGGAGTTCTTCGGCACCTCGCAGCTGAGCCAGTTCATGGACCAGACCAACCCGATCGCCGGTCTGACCCACAAGCGCCGCCTCTCCGCGCTCGGCCCGGGTGGTCTCTCCCGCGACCGCGCCGGCATGGAGGTCCGCGACGTCCACCCCTCGCACTACGGCCGCATGTGCCCGATCGAGACCCCTGAGGGTCCCAACATCGGTCTGATCGGCTCGCTGGCCTCCTACGGACGCATCAACCCGTTCGGCTTCGTGGAGACGCCCTACCGCAAGGTGGAGAACGGCCGGGTCACCGACCAGATCGACTACCTCACCGCCGACGACGAGGACCGGGTCGTCATCGCCCAGGCCAACGCCGCTCTCGACGCCGACGGCCGCTTCGTGGACGAGCGGGTGCTGGTGCGCCAGCGCGACGGGGAGGTCTCCGAGCTCCTCGCCGAGGAGGTCGACTACATGGACGTCTCGCCGCGCCAGATGGTGTCGGTCGCGACGGCCCTGATCCCCTTCCTCGAGCACGACGACGCCAACCGTGCGCTCATGGGCGCCAACATGCAGCGCCAGGCCGTGCCGCTGATCCGCAGCGACAGCCCGCTGGTCGGCACCGGCATCGAGTACCGCGCCGCGGTCGACGCCGGTGACGTGGTCGTCGCCGAGGCCGCCGGTGTGGTCAAGGAGGTGTCCGCCGACCTCATCGAGACGATGAACGACGACGGCACCTACTCCTCCTACCGCCTGGCCAAGTTCAAGCGCTCCAACCAGGGCACCTGCATCAACCAGCGTCCGCTGGTCGCCGAGGGCGACCGGGTCGAGGTCGGCTCGCCGATCGCCGACGGTCCGTGCACCGACGACGCCGAGATGGCGCTGGGCACGAACCTGCTGGTCGCCTTCATGCCGTGGCAGGGCCACAACTACGAGGACGCGATCATCCTGTCGCAGCGCCTCGTGCAGGAGGACGTGCTCACCTCGATTCACATCGAGGAGCACGAGGTCGACGCCCGCGACACCAAGCTCGGCCCCGAGGAGATCACCCGGGACATCCCCAACGTCTCCGAGGAGGGCCTGGCCGACCTCGACGAGCGCGGCATCATCCGGATCGGCGCGGAGGTCACCACCGGTGACATCCTCGTCGGCAAGGTGACCCCCAAGGGCGAGACCGAGCTGACCCCCGAGGAGCGCCTCCTGCGCGCGATCTTCGGCGAGAAGGCGCGCGAGGTGCGCGACACCTCGATGAAGGTCCCCCACGGCGAGTCCGGCACCGTCATCGGCGTCCGGGTCTTCGACCGCGAGGACGGCGACGAGCTGCCCCCGGGCGTCAACCAGCTGGTGCGCGTCTACGTCGCCCAGAAGCGGAAGATCTCGGTCGGCGACAAGCTGGCCGGCCGCCACGGCAACAAGGGCGTCATCGCCAAGATCCTGCCCGTCGAGGACATGCCGTTCATGCAGGACGGCACCCCGGTCGACGTGATCCTCAACCCGCTGGGCGTGCCGCGACGCATGAACATCGGGCAGATCCTCGAGCTGCACCTCGGCTGGCTGGCCAAGCAGGGCTGGGACCTCGACCTGCACCAGGGCGACAAGGGCGAGTGGGCGGAGCGGCTGATGTCGATCCACGCCGACAAGTCCGCCCCGGGCACCAAGGTCGCGACCCCGGTCTTCGACGGCGCCCGCGAGGACGAGATCACCGGCCTGCTCGGTGCGACCTACCCCAACCGCGACGGCGAGCGGATGATCGACGAGACCGGCAAGGCGCGGCTCTTCGACGGTCGCTCCGGCGAGCCGTTCCCGGACCCGGTGTCGGTCGGCTACATGTACATCCTGAAGCTGCACCACCTCGTGGACGACAAGATCCACGCGCGCAGCACCGGCCCTTACTCGATGATCACGCAGCAGCCCCTGGGCGGTAAGGCCCAGTTCGGCGGCCAGCGGTTCGGCGAGATGGAGGTCTGGGCCATGGAGGCGTACGGCGCCGCCTACGCCCTGCAGGAGCTGTTGACGATCAAGTCCGACGACGTCCCCGGACGCGTCAAGGTCTACGAGGCGATCGTGAAGGGCGAGAACATCCCCGACTCCGGCATCCCCGAGTCGTTCAAGGTGCTCGTCAAGGAGATGCAGTCGCTGTGCCTGAACGTGGAGGTCCTCTCCCAGGACGGCACCAGCATCGAGCTCCGTGACGCGGAGGAGGACGTCTTCCGCGCCGCCGAGGAGCTCGGCATCGACCTGTCCCGTCGCGAGCCCAGCTCGGTCGAAGAGGTGTGAGTCCCGGTACGCCGGCGCGCACCGCGTGCCGGCGTACCGGCTCCGCCCCCACTACTTCACTTTCCAAGAACCACTGAAGGGTTGCAGCCATCGTGCTCGACGTGAACTTCTTCGACCAGCTCCAGATCGGCCTGGCCACCGCGGAGGACATCCGCGGCTGGAGCCACGGTGAGGTCAAGAAGCCGGAGACCATCAACTACCGCACGCTCAAGCCCGAGCGTGACGGCCTCTTCTGCGAGAAGATCTTCGGTCCCACCCGGGACTGGGAGTGCTACTGCGGCAAGTACAAGCGCGTGCGCTTCAAGGGCATCATCTGCGAGCGCTGCGGCGTCGAGGTGACCCGCTCCAAGGTGCGTCGCGAGCGGATGGGCCACATCGAGCTCGCCGCTCCCGTGACCCACATCTGGTACTTCAAGGGCGTGCCGTCGCGGCTGGGCTACCTGCTCGACCTCGCCCCGAAGGACCTGGAGAAGGTCATCTACTTCGCGGCGTACATGATCACCTCGGTCGACGAGGACGCCCGTCACCGCGACCTGTCCTCGCTCGAGGGCAAGGTCGGCCTGGAGCGCGAGCGCCTCGAGAAGCGCCGCGACCAGTCGCTCTCGGACCGCCAGCAGAAGCTGGAGGAGGACCTCGCGGCCCTCGAGGCCGAGGGTGCCAAGGCCGACCAGCGCCGCAAGGTCAAGGACGGTGCGGAGCGGGAGATGAAGCAGCTGCGCGACCGTGCGCAGCGCGAGATCGACCGTCTCGAGGAGGTGTGGGACACCTTCAAGAGCCTCAAGGTCCAGGACCTCATGGGCGACGAGATGCTGTACCGGGAGATGAAGAACTGGTTCGGCAAGTACTTCGAGGGCCACATGGGCGCCACGGCGATCCAGAAGCGCCTGGAGTCCTTCGACATCGCCGCCGAGGTCGAGAACCTGCGCGAGACCATCGCGACCGGCAAGGGCCAGAAGAAGGTCCGTGCGCTCAAGCGCCTCAAGGTCGTCGACGCCTTCCGCAAGACCGGCAACAAGCCGCAGGGCATGGTGCTCGACGCCGTCCCGGTCATCCCGCCGGACCTGCGTCCGATGGTGCAGCTCGACGGTGGCCGCTTCGCGACCTCCGACCTCAACGACCTGTACCGCCGCGTCATCAACCGCAACAACCGCCTCAAGCGGCTGCTCGACCTCGGTGCGCCCGAGATCATCGTCAACAACGAGAAGCGGATGCTCCAGGAGGCCGTCGACTCGCTGTTCGACAACGGTCGCCGCGGTCGCCCCGTCACCGGCCCGGGCAACCGGCCGCTGAAGTCGCTCTCGGACATGCTCAAGGGCAAGCAGGGTCGCTTCCGCCAGAACCTGCTCGGCAAGCGCGTGGACTACTCCGGCCGCTCGGTCATCGTGTCGGGTCCGCAGCTGAAGCTGCACCAGTGCGGTCTGCCCAAGCAGATGGCGCTGGAGCTGTTCAAGCCCTTCGTGATGAAGCGCCTGGTCGACCTCTCGCACGCGCAGAACATCAAGTCCGCCAAGCGGATGGTCGAGCGCGCGCGCCCGGTCGTGTGGGACGTGCTCGAGGAGGTCATCACCGAGCACCCGGTGCTGCTGAACCGTGCGCCCACGCTGCACCGCCTCGGCATCCAGGCCTTCGAGCCGCAGCTGATCGAGGGCAAGGCCATCCAGATCCACCCGCTCGTCTGCGGCGCGTTCAACGCCGACTTCGACGGTGACCAGATGGCCGTGCACCTGCCGCTGTCCGCCGAGGCCCAGGCCGAGGCCCGCGTGCTGATGCTGTCGACCAACAACATCCTCAAGCCCTCGGACGGCCGTCCGGTGACCATGCCCTCGCAGGACATGATCATCGGCCTGTTCTGGCTGACCTCCGACCGCGAGGGCGAGCCCGGCGAGGGTCGCGTCTTCTCGTCCCCGGCCGAGGCCATCATGGCCTTCGACCGCGGCGAGATCTCGCTGCAGAGCCGGGTCAAGGTCCGTCTCGACGACATCGTCCCGCCGCTGGACCTCGAGCTCGGTGCGGACTGGGAGGAGTCGCGGGTCATCACCCTCGACACCACCCTGGGCCGGATCCTGTTCAACGACACGCTGCCGGCCGACTACCCGTTCGAGAACGGCGAGGTGGGCAAGAAGCGCCTGGGCCAGATCGTCAACGACCTCGCCGAGCGCTACACCAAGGTCGTGGTCGCTGCGTCCCTGGACGCGCTGAAGGACGCCGGCTTCCGGTGGGCGACCTTCTCGGGCGTCACCGTCTCCATCGACGACGTGACCACCCCGGCGGACAAGCTGCAGATCCTCGAGTCCTACGAGAAGCAGGCCGCGAAGGTCCAGAAGGACTTCGAGCGCGGTCTGATGACCGACGACGAGCGTCGCCAGGAGCTCGTGGAGATCTGGACCGAGGCCAGCCGCCGCGTCGGTGACGCGATGGAGAAGGCCTTCGACCCGACCAACCCGATCTACATGATGGTCCACTCGGGTGCGTCCGGGAACATGAACCAGATCCGCCAGGTCGGCGCCATGCGTGGCCTCGTGGCCAACCCGAAGGGCGAGATCATCCCGCGCCCGATCAAGGCGAACTTCCGTGAGGGCCTCTCGGTCCTGGAGTACTTCATCTCCACCCACGGTGCTCGCAAGGGTCTGGCCGACACCGCGCTGCGCACCGCCGACTCGGGCTACCTCACCCGTCGCCTGGTCGACGTGTCGCAGGACGTCATCATCCGCGAGGAGGACTGCGGCACCGAGCGCGGCCTGCCCCGCACGATCGCCACGCGCACCGAGTCGGGCACGCTCGTGGCGGCCGACGACGTCGAGACCTCGGTCTACGCCACCACGGCGGCCGTGGACATCGCCCACCCCGAGACCGGGGAGGTGCTCGCCGCTGCCGGCGAGGACCTGGGCGACGTCAAGATCGGTGAGCTGATCGCGGCCGGGGTCGACTCGGTCAAGATCCGCTCCGTGCTGACCTGCGAGGCCCGCACCGGCACCTGCGCCAAGTGCTACGGCCGCTCGCTGGCCACCGGCAAGCTCGTCGACATCGGTGAGGCGGTCGGCATCATCGCCGCCCAGTCGATCGGTGAGCCCGGCACGCAGCTGACGATGCGTACCTTCCACACCGGTGGTGTGGCCTCGGCCGACGACATCACCCAGGGTCTGCCCCGCGTGGTCGAGGTCTTCGAGGCGCGGACGCCCAAGGGCGTCTCGCCGATCTCGGAGGTCGCCGGTCGCGTGCAGATCGAGGAGACCGACAAGGCCCGCAAGGTCCTGGTCACCCCCGACGACGGCTCCGACGTCATCGAGTACGCCGTCAGCCGGCGTACCCGCCTGGCGGTCGCCGACGGCGAGCACATCGAGGTCGGCAAGCAGCTGACCAGCGGTACCCCCGACCCCAAGGAGGTGCTGCGCATCCTCGGTGTGCGCAAGGCACAGGAGCACCTGGTGCACGAGATCCAGGCGGTCTACCGCTCGCAGGGCGTGTCGATCCACAACAAGCACATCGAGATCATCGTGCGGCAGATGCTGCGTCGGGTCACGGTGCTGGAGTCGGGCGAGACCAACCTGCTGCCCTCCGACCTCGTGGACCGCGTGCGGTTCGAGGAGGAGAACCGTCGGGTCGTCTCCGAGGGCGGCAAGCCCGCGGCGGGTCGTCCCGAGCTCATGGGCATCACCAAGGCCTCGCTGGCGACCGAGTCGTGGCTCTCGGCGGCCTCCTTCCAGGAGACCACCCGGGTGCTCACCGACGCGGCCATCAACGGGCGCAGCGACTCGCTGCGTGGCCTGAAGGAGAACGTGATCATCGGCAAGCTGATCCCGGCGGGCACCGGCCTCGAGCGGTACCGCAACATCCGGGTGGAGCCCACCGAGGAGGCCCGCGCGGCGGCGTACTCCGTCACCGGTTACGACTCCTACGACTACGAGTTCGGCGGGAGCGGCGGCCAGGCCGTCGCCCTCGACGACTTCGACTTTGGTTCCTACCAGAGCTAGCGCGAAGCGCTGGCTCTGGTAACCCGGAACCAGATCGAGCGAGACACGACCCCGCCGGCGCTCGCGCCGGCGGGGTCGTGTCGTGTGTCGAGATCCAGTCGCTGTCCGAGAACGGTCGCCCGACCGCCGCCGGCGGCTCAGGCCCGCTACCGACCATCTGGGAGAATCTGACCCGTGAGCAGCACGACCCCCACCCTCCCGACCGAGACCGACGTCCTGGTCGTCGGCGCCGGCCCCGCGGGCTCGGCCGCCGCGGCCTGGCTGGCGCGCGCGGGGGTCGAGGTGGTGCTGGCCGACGCGGCGACGTACCCCCGGGACAAGACGTGCGGTGACGGGCTCACGCCCCGGGCCGTCCACGAGCTCTCCCGGCTGGGGCTGGAGGACTGGCTGCGCGCCCACAAGGTCAACCAGGGCCTGCGTGCCCACGGCTTCGGCCAGGTGCTGCACCTGCCGTGGCCCGGCGGCAACCTCCCCACGTGGGGGAGCGCGGTCGCCCGCACCGAGCTCGACGACCACCTGCGCACCACCGCGCTGAAGTCCGGGGCGATCGGGGTGGAGGACGCCCGCGCCGTCGACGTGCGCTGGGACGGCGCCCGCGTCGCCGCCGTGGTCTTCGAGCGGCGCGGCCCGCGGGTCGACGGCGCCCGCGCCACGACGCAGCGCTTCGAGATCGCCTGCCGACGCCTGGTCGTCGCCGACGGCGTGCGCTCGCCGCTGGGCAAGGTGCTCGGCCGCGAGTGGCACCGCGACACCGTCTACGGCGTCGCAGGTCGCTCCTACGTCACCTCGACGATGACCGACGACCCGTGGATCAGCTCGCACCTGGAGCTGCGGGACGAGAAGGGTGCCGTCCTGTCCGGCTACGGCTGGATCTTTCCGCTCGGCACCGGCGAGGTGAACGTCGGCGTCGGCACGCTGGCCACCGCCAAGCGCCCGGCGGACATCGCGATCAAGCCCCTCATGCAGTTCTACGCCGACCAGCGCAAGGAGGACTTCGGGCTCTCCGGCGAGCTGCGGATGCCGACCTCGGCGCTGCTGCCGATGGGCGGCGCCGTCAGCGGTGTCGCCGGGGCCAACTGGGCGCTCATCGGGGACGCCGCCGGGTGCGTGAACCCGCTCAACGGCGAGGGCATCGACTACGGTCTCGAGACCGGCCGGATGGTCGCCGACCTGCTGGTCGAGCTCGGGCCCGGGGCCGCCGGCCTCAGCACCCGCTGGCCGGAGCTGCTGCGTGAGCACTACGGCGAGGCCTTCTCCATCGCCCGCCGCCTCGCGGGGCTCGTCACCGTGCCGTGGGTCCTGCCCCGGTTCGGTCCCGCCGGGATGCGCTCTGACCTGCTCATGACCCTCGCGCTGCGGTGGATGGGCAACCTGGTCACCGACGAGGACCGTGACACCGCGGCCCGGGTCTGGCGCTGGGCCGGGCGGCGCTCGTTGGCGGTCGACGCCCGCCCGCCGTTCAGCTGAGCCGGACGCTCAGCCGGACGATGGCCAACGCGGTGGCACGCGAGCCGTGGTACGCCGGCACGATCCTCCTCGGCAAGGGGCTGCTGCGCGGCCTGGACGTCGAGCGGGCCTGGCACGGCACCGAGCACCTGCCCACCGACGGACCGGTGCTGCTCGCGAGCAACCACGCCTCCTTCCCGGACTTCGCCTTCGTCGGGGAGGCGGGTCTCTCGCGGGGGCGACGGATCCGCTTCCTGTGCCGCCACGACATGTGGGACGTCCCCGTCGTCGGGCGGGCCATGCGGTCGATGCGGCACGTGCCGGTCGACCGCGAGGCCCCGGCAGCGGCGTACCTCTCGGCGCGGCGGCTGCTGCGTGAGGGCGAGCCGGTCTGTGCGTTCCCCGAGGCGGGCGTCTCCCACAGCTACACGATCCGCGCGCTCATGCCCGGGGTCGCGGCGCTCGCGCGCGAGACCGGGGTCCCGGTCGTCCCGGTCGCGGTGTGGGGACAGCAGCGGCTGTGGCCGCTGCGGCGCCACCTCGAGGAGCGGGCGCAGCTCTCCCTGCGGCGCGGGGTGCGGGTGGACGTGGCGTTCGGCCCGGCGTTCTCGGTCGGACCCGACGCCGACCTCGTGGAGGTCACCCGCCACCTGGGCCACCGGATGACGGTGCTGCTGGAAGGGCTGCAGTCGCTGCCGCACCAGCGACCGCGCCCCGGTGAGCAGGCCCGGTGGCACCCCGCGCACCTCGGCGGGACCGCCCCGACCCGCACGGCGGCCGAGCCGCTCGACCTGCTGCCCCGCTCCGCGATCCGCCCCACCTGGGGTCCGCAGGTCTGAGGCTGGTGTGTGGGGGCGCTGGTGGGTGGGGCGGGCGGTGCCGTAACCGGCGGACGGGCGGTCGGGGCGACCGTCGACCGAGGCGCCCCTTCGTCGCAAACCACCCTTCTCGTTCGTCCCTCACGAGAAGGGGGCCAGGCCCATCCACGCTCCTCCGGGGCGCCTCGGTCGACCGTCGCCCCGCCCACCCGAGGCCGGCCACGGCACCGCCCGCCGATGTCGTGGGGCCCGGTCGGTCCGTCAGGTCGGCGTGCCCTCAGAAGGGGGCGGCGGCGACCTCGCAGAGGTTGAGGGCGGGGGAGGTCTCGTCGTTGGTGATCCAGTACGACGACAGGAACATGCTGCTCGTGCGGCCGTGGGCGGTCCAGCCCAGCTCCATCATCCCGTTCTCGGGGAGGTCGAGCGGGCCGACGCGCCCGCCGCCGGCGTCGAGGGAGTCCTCCTCGACGTGGTCGCGGACCTCGCCCTCGCCGGAGATGGTGCGGGCGAGGACGGTGGCGGCCGGGTCGTCGGTGAGCAGCGAGACCCAGCGGACGCCACGGCGTCCGGGCTCGCAGCGCAGCTCGAGGGTGCCGAGGGGGGCGAGGTCGGCGGTCACGACGGTGCGGTCGCTGCTCCCGTCGACGCTGCCCGCGTCCTGGTCGCCGTGCCAGGTGAGCAGGGCCGCCTGGGAGGGATCGGTGCTGAGGGTGGCGTCCATCCGGCAGGTGCGGTACTCCTGCGGCTCGCGGAAGTTCTCCCACCACCAGCTGAGCTTGAGCGCGGTCGCAGGGACGGCCGGCATCGCCCCGCCCGGGAGGTGCCGTCCGGTGCGGGTGCTGATGACGCCCTCGGCGTACCCGCTGGAGAACGTCTCGACCGGGGTCTCCTGGTTGAGGCCCTCGTGGGCCGCGCGGCCGGTGCCGCCGGTGCCCTCGTCGAGGGCGGTGTCGAAGCGGTAGACCCGCACGTTCTTGACCGCGACGACGGGGCGTCCGCCCTTCTTCTCGTACTTCGCCAGCCACATGGTGGTCTCGCGGTTCCGGTCGTCCGGGACGATCTTGACCATCGTGTTGTTGGGCTTGCAGACGAGCTTCAGCTGCCCGATGCCCGGCACCCGCGTGGAGGCGGTCTGGTCGAGGCGGGACCTCGGGGTGCTGCCCTGCCAGGAGAGGGTCAGGGTCTTGGTGACGACGTCGTCGGGGGCCCGGCGCCCCGCGGGGCCCGGTGCCGCGGGCGCGGCGGTCGTGGTCCCGACCAGGCCACCGGCTACGAGGAGCGCCGTCGCCAGGAGCGCCGTGGTCATGCGTGCGCGGATCCTGCGTGCGCCGATCATCGGGCCGGTTGGAGCGTCGTGGACTCGCCGTCGCCCTCGGCGGAGAGGACGGGGGCGGGGTCGAGGGTGACGAGGACCGGTTCCTCGCGGTCGGTGACCCAGGCTCGCTGGGTGGCCACGTCGGCCGCGGGGACGGAGACGAGGCGGGCCCGGGTGGCCTGGTCCTCGGCGTTGTCGAGGTAGTGCAGGAGGAACTCCTGGACCTCGGGCCGCTCGAGCGAGCGCACCGTGGTGGTGAGCAGGAGCCGGCGGGCGAGGGGGTACTCGCCGCTGGTGATCGTCTGCTGGCTCGGGAAGATGCAGCTGCGCTCGGCGCCCTCGCCCGGCGGCAGGGTCACCTCGAAGGGGCGCAGCTGCTCCTCGAAGAGCTCGTAGTAGCTGAAGCGGAAGTAGGCGACGTTGCCGCGGGCGCGCTGGAGGCGCTCGCGGGCCCGGACCGACCGCTCCCAGACGACGGTGAGCCCACGCTTGCGCGCCTCCAGCTCCCGCATCCGGGCCTGGGCCAGGCTGAGCGCCTCCCAGGCGCGGTCCTTGCGCTCCTGGTCGGCCCGCTGCGTGGCCAGCGGCCGCTGGTCGCGGATGCCCTTCTCGACCTCAGCGGACGCCTCCTCGACCTCGGCACGGGCGTCGTTGACGACCTGCCACTGTGTCTCGAGCTCGGCCTTGGCGAGGTCGCGGCGCCGGGTGCGGTCGCGCAGCTGGGCGGCGAGCAGCTCGTCGCGGTCGCGGCCCACGACGAAGAGCCGGGAGCCCTGGTCGGTGTCGAAGGCCTTGTAGTCCGAGCGCAGGTTGGTCAGCGACGGCTCGGGTGCGTCGAGGACGTACTGGCCGAAGAACGAGAAGGCGTTGTTCTCCGGGTCCGGCCCCGCGACGTGCAGCGGGACGTCGTCGTACCCGCCGCCCAGCTGGGACCAGCGGGTGACGGGGGAGCCGGCCCGGTAGACCTCGCGCACCTGGTCGGTGCTCAGGCAGTCGCCGCCCACGTCGGACTCGTTCTTGGTGGCGACGACGACGGCGTCGGAGGCGACCTGGAGCTGGACCAGGTCCAGGCCCACGCGTCGGCACGCCTCGAGCTCGGCCTCGCTGACGGTGCGGGAGGAGTCGACGACGTCGATCTCCCCGCGGCACAGCGCCGCGAAGGCGGCGTCCTCGCCGTCGTACGAGAGACGTACGTCGGTGGCGGTGCCGCTCTGGCCGAACGCCACGACCTCGTCCGGGGTCAGCGAGCCGCGGTTGCCGCTGATGAGCACCACGCCGGCGACGGGCTGGGGCAGGTCCCGGTAGGCGGCACGGACCCGCGCGCTCTCGGCCCGGTCGGCCTCGTAGTCCTGGGCCTGGGCGTCGGCCACGATGTCGCTGGCCTCCTGCGCCGGCTGCTCCGAGCAGCCCGCCAGCAGGCCCAGCGCGAGGAGCGGGGCGGCGATCCGGGCGGAGCGGCCGGGGATCCGGGTGCTCATCGGTTCCTCCTCCGCTCCATCGGCGGGTAGTCGTAGCGCGGGCCGAGCTCGACGACCTCGAAGTCGTCGAGGGTCAGCCCCTGCAGCTCGTTGCCGTTGATGAGTCCTGCGGTGACGTCGCGCTGGGCGTAGAGCGTCGGGACCTCCGCGCGGTCGACCACGATGGCGCCGTAGGTGCGCAGGGTCAGGACGATGGCGTCGGCCAGGCGCTGCTGCTGCGCGGTCAACGCGATGAGCTTCCCGGTGCGGGGGTCGCGGGGGCGCTCCGGCACGACGTCGGCACGGAGCCGGATGCGGGCTCCCTCCGGCACCGAGGTGACCTCGCCGTTGCCGTCGGTCGAGGACGCGGGCTGCACGAACGAGCCCTGGGCCGGGCCCGGGATGCTGATCGCCAGGGCGTGCTCGATCAGGCCGGCCTCGAGCTCACGGGGGCGGATCAGCCCGCCGAAGAGCGGCAGGCCCGAGCCGCGGGCCGACACCTGGCCGGGCTCCTGGTAGCCGGGTCCGTCGAGCGCCCAGCGCTTCATGTAGTGGTAGGAGATCGAGCCGTCGTCCTCGCGGCGGGCCCGCCACAGGTCGTAGGCCACGTCCTCGCTCGCGTCGACGATGGTGAACCAGCCGTCGTAGCGCGGGTCGGGGTCGATGTCGGAGGGGATCGTGAGGGTGACGGTGTCGTCGCCGTCGCCGCACTGGTCCTGCCGGCACACGACGGCGGTCGGCTCGCCACCTGCCACCACGGGCACGGTCCAGGCCTCGGTGTTGATGTAGAGCGGGTCGTCGATCCGGCGCGGGACCGTGCGGACGCCGGTGGCGTCCTCGACCACGCCGATGCGGTACTGCGCGCGGTCGATCATCCGGTCGGAGTCGGGGTCCACCGGGGCGGCGTCGACGCGCTGGTTCCACGGGGAGTCCTCGGAGAAGAGCCGCTCCTCGGCCAGGACCACGCCACCGGTCTCCTCGACGGTGCCCGCGGTGACGGTCACCTCGGCAGCGGGGGTGCGACCCGACTGCTGCGGCGCGTCGTCGCCGCAGGCGGCCAGGCCCAGAGCCAGCACGGCTGCCAGCGCGGTGGCCCCCGTCGCCCGGGCGGGACGTGTGGTCGCGCGTGCCGGGCGCCGGCGGTCGGCGTCGGGGCGGGGACCGGGGGCGGCGTGCGGCGTGCTCATGGCAGGAACGGGTGGTCGGAGGAGCGGGGCGCGTCGGGCCCCTCGAGGGACTCGACGAAGCGCGAGGCGGTGCCGGCGAGGTGCTCCAGGCGGCGTACGTCGTCGGGGGCCGCGGGCGGCATCCCCGAGCGGGCGCGGGCGGCCGCGAGGATGGCGTGGGCCTCGCGGCGGGCGTGCAGGCGGATCAGCTCGGCGTCGAGTTCGGCCTGCGCCGTGAGCATCTCGCAGCGCAGGGCGGCCTCGACCTCGATCGCCTCGAGGTGGGCCAGGGTCGCCGACTGGACCTCGCGGATGCGGGCCAGCACGCCCTCGACGACCTCGGTGACGTCCTCGGTGACGGTGTCCACGTCCTCGGCCGGCACGAGCGAGAGCAGGGCCGCGACCTGCGCCGACGCCTCGGTGCGGGCGTGTGCCGCGGGGGAGTCGTCCGCGGGCGGGGCGAGCAGGAAGTCGTCGGGGTCCTGCTGCTCCACGCGCGCGTCGGTCTGCACGGCGGGGTGCTCAGCGGCGTGCTCGACCGGCAGCTCGTCGGCGCCGGAGCCGGCGTCCTCGTCCGCCACGTCGTCCGCGCCGGCGTCCTCGCGCGCCCCGTCGCCCGGCACGTCGTCCGGCACGTCGTCCTCCGCGTCCTCGGCGCCCGGGTCGGTGACCTCGGGGGTCACGTCGGGGGACTCCTCGGAGCCCTCAGGACCCTGCGGGCCCTGGTCTGCGGGGTCGCCCTCGCTCATCTCCCCGCCCTGCTCGGGCGGGGGCGGGGGAGCTGCCACGAGGCGGTGGGTGAAGTCGACGCGGCCGATCCGCTCGCGGTGCGACAGGATCGCCTCCAGCGAGGGCGGCGGCTCGATGGCCAGGTCCTGGTCGATCACGGCTGCACCTCCAGCTGCACGTCGTCGGTCCCGCCTCCACCAGCACCGGTGGCGGCGCCCTGGCGCTGCTGCGCAGGGTTCTCACGGGGGTCCTGGCCGTCGCCGGTCCCGTCGCCGGTGCGGCCCTGCGCCGGGGCGATGACGGGTGCCGACTCCAGCTCGTCCACGGAGTCGGCGACGTCGCGGTCGGGGGTGAAGCCCGCCGGCACCGCGACCAGCGTGTAGCGCGCGGTCGTGTAGATCGTCGTGAGCGCGGGGTCCCGGCCCTCGGCTGCCACGGGGTAGACCTGGCTGAGCAGGTCCCGCGAGGTGTCGGTCGAGAGGAGCAGGTAGTCGACGTGCTCGACCGGGTTGCGGGCCGCCTCCAGCCACGGGCCGTCGGACCGGTCGACCCGGTCGAAGAAGAGGTCCGGCCGTCCGGTGAAGAGCATGACGGCGTAGGTCTGGGCGTTGTCGGTGAGGATCGAGCCCTGGCGGGTCACGTTGTCGCGGATCCAGGCCGCCATCGCCTGCTCGTCGACGATGCCGACCGCCTGGCCGGAGAGCGTGCGGGTGCCCTCCTGGCTCTGCCCGGTGGACACGGCGGCGGCGAAGGTCGACTCGAGGTTCTGGTACTTGTAGGTCTTCATGCCCTGGAAGGTCCACGGGATGCTCACCAGCAGCCCGACCACGACCAGCGCGCTCACGAGCGTCGCGCTGCTGCCCGCCGAGCGGGCCAGCCAGATCGCCCCGATCACCGAGACCAGCAGGATCGGCAGCGCGTTGCGCATCACCATCGGGCTGTCGGTCAGGTGCAGCACCACGGCGCCGGCCGGTGCGAGCACCGTGACGGCGAGGACGACGGCCAGCCACAGGGCCAGGGTGTTGCCTCGGGACAGGCCGACGAAGAGCAGGGCAGGCAGCACCACGATCGCCAGCGGTGCTCCGTACAGGACCAGCGCGCCGGTCCACTGCGCCAGGCCCAGGAGCGAGAACTGCTCCACGCTGGCGCCGCCGAGGGCGTCGCTGCTGTCGGTGATCCACGCGAACGGGTTGCCGAGCAGCAGCAGGTTGAAGGCGGTCCACAGGGCGATGACGTAGACGGTGGGCGAGGCGAACCCGACGGTCGTGCCCTCGACCTCGGTGCCGTCGGCGCCGAGCCTCGCCAGGATCGCGCCCACCATGACCGCGCCCACGACGAACCACAGCAGGCTGGAGTAGCCCGCCAGCGCCGCGACCGAGAACGAGAGCCCGGCGATCATGACGAAGCGGATGTCGGCGGTGACGTACCACGCGACCAGGGCCCCGAGGGCGGCCACCACGAAGCACAGCCAGATGAACTGGCGGCCTCCGCCGGCGGCGTACAGGGCGACGAGCGGGTTGGCGCCGAGCGCGACGAGGAGGCTCAGGCGCAGGGGGGCGAGGACGCCGGCGCGGCGCATCATCGTGTTGAGCACGACCATGGTGAAGGCGGCGGGGACCGCGGAGGTCAGCGGCACGATCGCGAGGTTGCGCGCCAGGTCGGAGAAGAGCGTGAGCGGCGTGACGAGGAGCGTGGCCAGCGGCGGGTAGTCGAAGCCGAGCGCGGAGAGCTTGGGCGGGTCGTTGTGCCAGACCATGAGCGCGCGGTTGAGCCGGTCGAGGGTCTCGAAGCCCACGACGTGCTTGCCGACGACCAGCCAGTGGCCGAAGAGCGTCCAGGCCACCAGGAAGAAGGCGAAGACGCCGATGCTCTCCCAGCGGCGGCGCTCGATGTCGGCGGGGCGGCGGCCGACGGCCTGCACGACGCCGGCCAGGCGCTCGGCGTTGGTGACGACCCGCCGCGGGGCCTTCTCGACGTGGACCCGGTCGGTGGGGGCGGGCTCGACCCGGACCTGCTGCTCGGTCATGACGACTCCTCGTCGAGGCCGTGCTCGGTCTTCTCCCAGTAGAACGGGTTGGTGAAGAGCTGGATGAAGCCCTTCCAGGCCGCCCAGCTCATCAAGCCCCAGTAGAGGGGCGACAGCAGGGCCGTGCGGGTGATGCCGAACTCGCCGCGCTGCAGGCTGCCCGCGACGTTGAGGTAGACGAAGACGAAGTTGCCGACGAAGAGCATCGCGCTCGCGGCGTAGAACACCAGGCCCGGGAAGAGCTGCTGGATGAAGCCGGCCTGCGTGAGGACGTAGAGGGTCGTGAGCGCCCAGAAGACCGGGTTCATCAGCAGCACGAAGGCGCTGCCCATCGTGAGGTTGAACGAGAGGAACCCGCGCAGCCCGGTCTCGGAGAGCAGCTGGAAGGGGTGGCGCATGTGCACCAGCCAGGTCTGGAAGTAGCCCTTGTTCCAGCGCGAGCGCTGGCGGATCCAGTTGCCGACCTGGGAGTTGGCCTCCTCCAGCGTCGTGGAGTCGATCATCGCGGTGCGGTAGCCCTCGCGGTGCAGCCGGATGCCGAGGTCGGCGTCCTCGGTCACGTTGAAGGGGTCCCAGGCGCCGAGGTCGCGCAGGACAGAGGTGACGAAGTGGTTGGAGGTGCCGCCCAGCGGGATCGGCGACCCCGAGGCGCCCATCGCCGGCAGCACCAGCTCGAAGTGCATGGAGTACTCGTTGGCGAACCAGGCCGTCAGCATGTTCTGGTCCTGGTTGAAGTGGTTGAGCTTGGCCTGGATGCACGCGACCTCGGGCGGGACCCGGGAGAAGGCGACGACCGCCTTCTTCAGCTGGTCGGGGTCCGGGCGGTCCTCGGCGTCGAAGATGACGCAGAAGTCACCGTGCGAGAGCTGGAGGCCGTAGTTGCAGGCCTTGGGCTTGGTCTTCGGCTGGCTGTCCGGCACGACGACCAGGTGGAAGTGCGGGGGAAGCCGCATCGAGCGGATCTTGTCGATCGTCTCGGTGTCGTCCTCCTCGCAGAGCAGCTTCACGTCCAGCCGGGTCCGCGGGTAGTCGAGGGCGTTGATGTCGCGCACCAGGCGGGCCACGATCCCGGCCTCCTTGTAGAGCGGGACGAGGATCGTGTAGACGGGCAGCTCCCGCTCGTCCAGCGCGGCGATCTCCTCCGGGTTCACGTCGGTCTCCAGGTGGGTGCCGAGCGCGCGCAGGGTGAGGCGGAACTTGTAGACGGAGACGAAGAGGTAGGCCGCACTGGCGGCCCCGACCAGGCCGACCAGGGTGCCCATCGGCCAGATGACGCCGCAGACCAGCACCGCGAGCAGCGCCATGACGAGCACGGCCTTCTGCGTGGGAGCGATGACGACGTGCGCGGAGGACTCCGGGGTGCTCTCCATCAGCAGGTGGGTGGAGACGTCGGCGTAGTGCTCGGAGTGCACGCGCTGGATCAGCTGGTCGAGGTCGGTGCGGTTGGCCAGCAGCTGCCGGACCGGACGGTCCAGGGCCTCCTGGACCCGCTCGAGGTCCTCGGGCGCGAGCAGGCGTCCGACCGCCAGCAGCACGGTGCCGTCGTCCCCGGCCTCGGCGACCGGCAGCACCTGCAGGGACTGCGCGAGCGGCTCGGGCAGCCGGCGGGCGACCTCGAGGTCCGGCTCGACATCGGTGAGGCCGACCCGCTGGACCTGGTGGAGCTCGGAGAGGGCCGCGACCAGGACGTCCTCGGTGATGGCGCCGTGGGCGACCAGGATGTCGCCGATCGGGTCGCCGGTGCGGGAGTACTCGACGGTGGCGCGCTGGAGCTGCTCGGTCGTGACCAGCCCGCTGCGCGTGAGCATCTGCGAGACCTGGATGCGGGCGCGGCGGGCCTCGGGGGACTCGACCTGCTCGTCGATCGGCGGCCGGACCGCGTCGATCGCGCTGACGATCTCCATCGCGGTGTGCCGCACCAGCAGCACGGGTCCGTCGATCCGATCCTCGACGACGGTCCGGGTGATCTCGTCGTCCGCGTCGGCCGCAGCCACCAGGACGGTGCCGTCGACGACGGCGTACGGCAGGACCCGGAAGGTGCGGCACAGGCCCTCGGGCAGCAGGCCCGCGAGGTCGGCGTCGACGCCCTCGCCGAGACGCGGAGGGGTGGTCTCGCCGAGGGTCCTGGCGCCCTCCGGGCCGCGCTCGGTGTCGGTGGTCATCGCGCACCCGCCCCGAAGTCGGTGGCGGACCGGCCGCGGTGGCCGGCCTCCGGCTGGTCGGTCCCGTCGGCCGGCGCGGCGGTCGGCTGCTCTCCACCCTGGCGCGGCCGCACGACCGTCCAGACGAGGAAGGCGACGAGCAGCAGCGCCAGCGGCGCGAGGAGGAACCCGACGAAGGTCAGCACGAAGATCGTGAGGGTGAGCAGGACGCCCAGCACGGCCGAGCCCACGCTCTTGCCGCCGCTCCGCGACGTCGTCTGCACCGCCATCGGAACTCCCCCGGTCCGGCTCGGGCACACCTCGCGCGCACCCTGTGTCCTCGACGTTAGGGATGGGGTCTCCTACTGGGAGGAACAGCACCTCCACGTCTCGGTAACAGGTGCGGGTGGCCCCTCGGAGGACGGCTGGAGAGGGGTCGGAAGCCCCTCAGGTCCCGTTCGAGGGCCCGGGTGGGTCCGGCTCGAGCCATGCTCGCACCAGCTCGCCCCAGGCAGTGGGGCGACCTGACAGGTCCTCGACCAGGGCCTCGGGATCGCCCGGCCGCTCGACCCAGCTGCGCGTCAGCACCCCGACGCCGTGGTCGGCGGCCCACCGCAGGTGCAGGGCGGCGGTCCCGGGCAGCTGCTCGCCGGGGCCCAGCTCGGTGGTGAGCAGGGGTACCTGGTCGGCCAGCGGCGCCAGCACCTCCCGCCAGCAGGCGGGGCCGCAGCCCGGCTCGTCGGAGGCCGCGCCCGGCGTGCCGGCGGTGGTGGCGGGGGAGCCCACGTGGACGGTCGCGACCAGCTGGTCGTCGTCGGGGGCCCACTGCCGCCACGCGGAGAGGTCCCGCGCCCGGTCGGGCCCGGGCAGCAGCACCGGCTGGTCGGCCCCGGCACGGCGGATGGCCGCGACGACGTCGGCCATCCCCTGCGCGTCGTACGTCGGTCCGCCGGCCGCGACCGGGACACCCTCGTCCTCGACCGGGGCTCGGCAGCCGCCGTCGCGCCAGCACGCCCAGTCCAGGTCGAGCACCCGGCGGCCGGCGGCGTCCTCGCGCGAGTGCGGCTCGTGGAAGGCCTCGAAGAGGACCGACGGCCGCTCGGCGTACCTTGCGGCCACCGCGCGCCAGAACGCCAGCGACTCCGAGTCGGGCATCGCGAGGCTGCCGGCCTCGGGACTGCCGATCCGCTTGCGGGAGTGGAGCGTGAGCACGACGACCATGCCGCGGGCGTTGAGCGCCTCGACGAAGGTGTCGACGGCCGCGCGGTAGCCCGCCGGGGTGCGTGCGGCGAAGTCGTCGCTCACCGGTGCGCCGCGGGTGCCGAGCCAGCAGTCCTGGTTGAGCGGCAGCCGCACGGTGTCGACCGCCCACGTGGCCAGCACGTCGGCCTGCGCCGCGGCCGCCGCCTCCCGCTCGTCCTCGCCGGCGTCGCCCACCCCGCCGCCCCCGTCGCCGCCCGCGCGACCCGGATCGGCCAGCGTGTCGAGCGCGGAGTAGCCCCAGCCCTGCGCGCACGCGGTCTCGAAGCTGCCCCAGACCACCCCGTGGGGGACCCACGGGTCGCCGGTGCGGGCGTCGACGAGCTCACCGTCGCGCACCACCGGCTCCGCGGCGGTGCTGGCGGGGACGTCGTCGCGCAGCGCCCACCAGGTGCCGGCGGCGGCGGCGCCGACGGTGGTGAGCAGCAGCAGGACGAGCAGCAGCGCGCCGCCTCCGCGGGCGCGGCCGGCAGACCGCTCCCGTTCCAGCCCCAGCCCCCCGGCTCCCACGACGCCTCCGTCCCCCCGGCGATCGCCACCCGCGACGCCGCGAGCAGCGCCCGACCGCTGGTCGGGATGGTACGCACGTCCGGGGCCTACGGTGGGCGCATGAGCGAGACCGTCTTTACCTACGCCGCGCCCGCCTTGAAGTTCGGCTCCGGGGCCTCCGCCGAGCTCGGGCACGACCTGGCCGCGCTGGGTGCCCGCCGGGTCCTGCTGGTCACCGACCCCGGGGTCGCGGCGACCGGCCACCCCGAGCGGATCGCGGAGCAGGTCCGAGCCCGCGGCCTCGAGGTGACGACGTACGACGGGGTGCACGTCGAGCCCACGGATGCCTCGATGGAGCACGCGATCGCGTTCGCGCGCGACGCCGGCCCCTTCGACGCGGTGCTCGCCGTCGGGGGCGGCTCCTCGATCGACACCGCGAAGGCCGTGAACCTGCTGACGACCAACCCAGGCGAGCTCATGGACTACCTCAACGCGCCCGTGGGCCGCGCGCAGGCGCCGGTCAACCGGCTGCTCCCGCTCGTGGCGGTGCCCACGACGACCGGCACCGGTTCGGAGTCGACGACCATCTGCGTGCTCGACGTGCTGTCGCTGCACGTCAAGACCGGGATCAGCCACCCGGCACTGCGCCCGACCATGGCGGTGGTGGACCCCGCTCTGACGATGGGACAGCCGCCGATGGTGACCGCCGCGGCCGGCATGGACATCCTGTGCCACGCGCTGGAGAGCTGGACCGCGAAGTGGTTCGCCGACTTCGACGCCAAGACCCCCGAGCAGCGCGTCCCCTACTGCGGCGCCAACCCGATCGCCGACCTGTGGGCGACCAGGGCGATGTCGCTCCTGGCAGGTTCCTTCAGGCAGGCGGTGGCCGACGGGAGCGACGTCGTGGCCCGCGAGCAGATGGCGCTCGCCGCGACCTTCGCCGGGCTGGGCTTCGGCAACGCCGGGGTGCACGTGCCGCACGCCAACGCCTACCCGATCGCCGGGCGCGTCCGCGACTACCGGCCCGCCGGCTACCCCCAGGAGGAGGCGATCGTGCCGCACGGCATGGCCGTGGTGCTGACCGCGCCGGAGGCGTTCCGCCTCACCTTCGAGGCCTCCCCGGAGCGGCACCTCGAGGCGGCCCGGCTGCTCGACCCGTCGGTGACCGGCACCGGGCCCGACGTGCTGCCCGGGGTCCTGACCTCGCTCATGCGCGACGTCGGCATCCCCAGCGGGCTGGCCGAGGTGGGCTACCTCGACTCCGACGTGGACGACCTGGTCGAGGGCGCGCTCAAGCAGCAGCGGCTGCTCGCCACCGCCCCGCGCGAGATCACCGCCGAGGACCTGGCCGGGGTGTTCCGGGGGTCGATGCACCACTGGTGAGGGGTCTCGTGGCTCGCTGCGCTCGCACCTCGACCGGCGGGATCCCGTCGTACGCCGTGTGCCGCGGGCCACACCGCCCCGGCTCCCCTGGACGCGGGTGGGGCGGGCTGGGGCGGTGCCGGACAATGGAGCGGTGAGCGCGCCGACCCTGGAGAATTCTGGCCACGACGCCGGTGCCGCCCGTGACGTGGCGGCGGCCCTGCGGGCGGCCGGGATCGGCGGCCCCGGCGACGTCGACGACTCGACCCTGGGGCGCGCGCTCTACTCCACCGACGCCTCGCTCTACCGCGTCCCGCCGCAGGTCGTGGTGCGGCCGCGCGACCGCGACGAGCTGCTGGGCACGCTGGCCGTCGCCCGGGAGACCGGGACCCCGCTGACGATGCGCGGGGCCGGCACCTCGATCGCCGGCAACGCCGTCGGCCCCGGCATCGTCGTCGACACCAGCCGACACCTCAACCGTGTGCTGGCCATCGACCCCGAGGCCCGCACAGCGACCGTCGAGCCGGGCACCGTGCACGCGGTCCTCCAGCGCGCGGCGGCACCGCACGGCCTGCGCTTCGGGCCCGACCCCTCGACCCATCCCCGCTGCACGATCGGCGGGATGATCGGCAACAACGCCTGCGGGGCGCGGGCGCTGGGCTACGGCCGGACCGCGGACAACGTGGTCGGCCTCGACGTCGCGTTCGGCACCGGCGAGGTGTGGACGGGGGGACCCTCGGCGGTGGGCGACGGGCTCGCGTCGTTGGTCGACGGCCACCTCGGCCACGTCCGCACGGAGTTCGGCCGGTTCACCCGGCAGGTCAGCGGCTACTCGATGGAGCACCTGCTGCCCGAGAACGGCCGCTCGGTCGAGCGGTTCCTCGCCGGTTCGGAGGGCACCCTCGGCCTGGTCCTGGGCGCGACCGTGCGTCTGGTCGACGACCGGGTCACCCGACACCTCCTCGTGCTGGGCTACCCGTCGATGGCCGAGGCCGCCGACGCGGTGCCGGCGCTGCTCGCGGTCGGACCGCTCACGGCCTGCGAGGGCCTCGACGACCGGATCGTCGAGCTGGTCCGTGCCCGCGGTGGTGTGCCCGAGCTGCCGCGGGGCGCCGGGTTCCTCTTCGTGGAGTACCTCGACGCCTCGCTCGAGAGCGGCCTGGTCGCCGCGTCCGGTGCCCTCGGCCACCGGGTCGTCACCGACCCCGCCGAGACGGCCGCGCTGTGGCGGATCCGCGAGGACGGTGCCGGCCTCGCCGCGCGGAGCCTCGGGCGACCGGCGTACTCCGGCTGGGAGGACGCCGCCGTGCCGCCCGAGAAGCTGGGTGCCTGGCTGCGTGACTTCGACGAGCTGCTGACCGGCCACGACCTGCAGGGCGTGCCCTACGGCCACTTCGGCGACGGCTGCGTGCACGTGCGCATCGACTTCGACTTCACCGACCGGCAGAGCGACGCCACCGCGGGGCCGCGGCGGTTCCGGGAGTTCCTGCTGGCGTGTGCGGAGAAGCTGCGCGAGCACGGCGGCTCGCTGTCGGGCGAGCACGGCGACGGGCGGGCCCGCTCCGAGCTGCTCTCCACGATGTACGACGAGGAGTCGCTGCGCCTCTTCGGTGCCGTCAAGGCCGTGTGCGACCCCGAGAACGTGCTCAACCCGGGCGTGCTCGTCGACCCCGACCCGATCGACGCCCACCTGCGCCCGGCGCGGCCCCGCCGCGAGCCGCGCACCCGGCTCAACCTGCTGCACGACGGCGGGTCGCTCGGGGACGCCGTGCACCGCTGCACCGGTGTCGGCAAGTGCGTCGCGCCGCAGGTCAGCGGCCAGGGCAAGGGCGTCATGTGCCCGTCGTGGCAGGCGACCCGCGACGAGAAGGACTCCACCCGCGGCCGCTCGCGGGTGCTGCAGGAGGCCCTCGACGGGACCCTCGTCGGCGGGCTCGGGGACCCGGCCGTCTCCGAGGCGCTCGACCTCTGCCTGGCCTGCAAGGGCTGTGCGTCGGACTGCCCGACCGGCGTCGACATGGCGACCTACAAGTCCGAGGCGCTGCACCAGAAGCACGACGTCGAGGGGCAGCGGCGCCCGCGCTCGCACCGGCTGCTCGGCCGGCTGCCTCGGTGGGCCGCGCTCGCGGCGCCGGTCGCTCCCGTGGTCAACGCCTCGCTCAAGGTGCCGGCGTTCGCCCGGCTGGCACGGGCCACCGCCGGGGTCGACCAGCGGCGCTCGCTGCCGTCCTTCGCGCGCCGCACGCTGCGCCGCTCGGCACCCGTGGGTCGGCTCGCGTCCGCGACCCCCGACGTGTGGGTGTGGGCCGACTCCTTCACCGACCACTTCCTGCCCGGCTCCGGCCACGCCGCGATCCGGGTGCTCGAGTCCGCCGGTCTCACCGTGAAGGTGATCGACGAGGACGCCTGCTGCGGCCTCACCTGGATCACCACCGGGCAGCTCACCGAGGCGGGCCGGATCGCGACCCGCACCGCGGCCACGCTCGCCCCCTACGTGCAGTCCGGCGTGCCCGTCCTCGGGCTCGAGCCGTCCTGCACCGCGACCCTGCGCAGCGACCTGGTCGAGCTCACCGACCACCCCGGCGCGGGGATCGTCGCCGAGGGCGTGCTGACCTTCGCCGAGCTGCTCGACCGGCTCGGCCTCGGCCCCGACCGGCTGCCCTCCCTCGACGGGGTCGCCGTCGTCGCCCAGCCGCACTGCCACCAGCACGCCGTCATGGGCTGGGACGCCGACCAGCGGCTGCTCGAGCGGCTCGGCGCCACCGTCACCAGGGTGCCCGGCTGCTGCGGCCTGGCCGGCAACTTCGGCATGGAGAAGGGGCACTACGAGGTGTCGGTGGCCGTCGCCGAGACCCACCTGCTCCCGACGATCCGCTCCCACCCGGACGCGGTCGTGCTCGCCGACGGCATGTCCTGCAAGGTCCAGCTCGACGACCTCGCGGACGTCCCGGCGATGCACCTCGCCGAGCTGCTGGCTTCTAGGCTGCCGTCGTGAACCCCAAGCACCGCCGCCTCGTCATCCCCGTGGCGCTGGGGCTGCTGCTGCTGATCGTCGTCGTCGCCTCCTTCCTGTAGGACCCATGGCCGAACCGCTCCTCCGCGCGCTCGCCCGGCTCCGGGCCGAGCTCCTGGCTCCCGACACCCTCGTGCGGGCCGTCGCCTCGGGCCGCCGCCGCGACGGTGACCCGCGCTGGCGCCGCGTCGAGGTCCGCCCCGTGGAGCTCAAGGCCGGCCGGCACCTGCAGCTGACGTCGTACGACGCGACGCAGGCGCACACGAGCAACCACCTGCTCGGCGACGACCCGCTGGCCGGGCCCGCGGCGGAGGCGCTGGACGCGCTGCTGTTCGACGAACCGTTCGGCAACTGGCACGTCGAGACCACGACCCACACCCATCAGCTGCGCGTCACCAAGAAGGGCGAGGCCCTGCTGCACTCGACCCAGCGCGCTGCCCCGGTCGCCGTCGAGCTCGAGCACGACCGCGACAAGCAGCGGCTGCTGCCCGAGGACGACCCGGTCTACGCCGCGCTGGGGTTGACCGACGCGCAGGGCCGGGTCAAGCCGAGCCGGCGGGCCAAGTTGCGCCAGGTCGAGGAGTTCCTGCGGCTGCTGGACGCCACCATCAGCGAGGCGCGCTCCTCGGGGCACCTGCGACGCCCGACCCCCGAGCAGCCGCTGCGCATCGTCGACCTCGGCTGCGGCAACGCCTACCTCACCTTCGCCGCCCACCGCTTCCTCAGCCACGTGCGGGGGTTGCCGGTGCACCTGGTGGGTGCCGACGTGAAGCAGCAGTCGGCCGACCACAACAGTGCGGTCGCCTCCTCGCTGGGTGTCGCCGAGGAGATGTCCTTCGCGGTCGGCACCATCGGCGACGTCGTCGTCGACCCCGCGCCCGACGTGGTGCTCGCGCTGCACGCCTGCGACACCGCCACCGACGACGCGCTCGCCCGGGCGGTCGGCTGGGAGGCGCCGGTCGTCCTCGCCGCGCCCTGCTGCCACCACGACGTGGCGGCCCAGCTGCGCCGCTCGCCGACCCCGTCGCCGTACTCCGCGCTCACCCGGCACGGCATCCTGCGCGAGCGGTTCGCCGACACCCTCACCGACGCGCTGCGGGCGTCGCTCGTGCGCCAGCAGGGCTACCGCGTCGACGTGGTGGAGTTCGTCGGGTCCGAGCACACCCCGCGAAACACCATGCTCCGCGCGGTGCGCACCGGCTCGCCGGTCAAGGGCGGCTCGGTGGTGAAGGAGTACGACGAGCTCGTCGCCACCTGGCAGCTCCGGCCGCGGCTCGGCGAGCTGCTGGGGCGGCTGCCGGCGGAGCCCGCTGCCGGGTCCGCTGCGGGCCCCGCTCCCGACTCCGCTCCTGGCTCCTCTGCCGGGCAGGACTGAACGTCGTGGGCCGGCTGCTCGCCGTCCTGGTCGCGCTGCCCTTTCTGGCCGGCGGCGTGACCGCGGCCGTCTCGGCGGACCGCGGGCAGGTCGTGCTGACCTTCGCCGACCCGGCCGTCGTGGAGTCCTCCGGTCTCGTGGCACTGGACGACCTCGTGGTGACCGTCAACGACTCCGGCGACTCCGGCCGCGTCTTCGCCGTCGGGCCCGAGGGGCGGACGGTCGGGATGACGACCTTCGCGGAGTCGCCGACCGACGTCGAAGCGCTGGCCCCCGCGGGTCCTGTGGGTCCCGGCAGCCCCGGCGAGGTGTGGGTGGGCGACATCGGCGACAACGCCGCGGCCCGGTCCTCGATCTCGGTGACGCGGGTGCCGGTCGGTCGCGGCGACCGCTCCGGGAGCTACCCGACCTTCGAGCTCGTCTTCGCCGACGGGCCCCGCGACGCCGAGACGCTGCTTGTCGACCCGACCACCGGGCGACTGCACGTGGTGTCGAAGGAGATCTTCGGCGGCACCCTCTACTCCGCGCCGCCGCGGCTCGCCACCGACCGGCCCAACGTGCTGCGGCCGGTCGCCGACGCGCTGGCCGTCGCCACCGACGGCGCCTTCTGGCCCGACGGACGGCACCTGGTCGTGCGCGGCTACGGGCGGGCCGTGGTCTACGCGTGGCCCTCGATGACCGCGGTCGCCGACCTCGACCTGCCCGACCAGGACCAGGGCGAGGGGATCGCCGTCACCGCCGACGGGCGGGTGCTGGTCTCCACCGAGGGGCAGTTCACCGACGTGCTGGAGGTGCCGCTGCCGCGGGAGGTGCGGGCTGCGGTCGCGCCGGAGCGCGAGCGCCCGGGGTCGGGGGAGGGGCGTCCGCAGCCGGTCTCCCCGATGCCGGTCGTCCGGGAGGCCGGCCCGCTCCCGCCGTGGCTGCTGCTGGGTGGCGGCGCCGGCGTCATCGTGCTGCTCGGGCTGGTCGCCTGGGCGGTCCACCGCCGCTGACCCGGACGACCCGGTCTCACGCCACCGGGTGAGATTGGCTCCGCCGCCGGATGGCTAGGTTCCGGTCAGTGTCAGGGTGAGGCTCGCCGCGATCAGCGGCTGGTTGGATCCTGAGCACCCGGTGTCTGGCTCATAGGTTCATTGTCGCCTTCGGGTTGATGAGCATGCGTTTTGCCGGCATCGGGTGTGAA
>NZ_BAAGUS010000020.1:0-65834 GCF_054781275.1 Nocardioides ginkgobilobae
GGCTCCGAGTCAGAACGAGCAGCCAGCTTCACCGACTGGCTCCACACCTACAATCACCACCGCGGTCACACCGCACTCGGTGGCAAGTCACCGGCCGACCTCGTACCCAACCTGCGTGGACAGAACAGCTAGGGCCTCCCCGGGCAAAGACTGGAGGTCCTACGTCGAACCTGCTTCGACGGTGGACCTCCGGTCGGGCTCGTCCGACTGGGCATCGATACCGTTTCCGCCGCTCCGACGCAGGAGGTCCTTTACCGTTCTCTCGAGCCTCGACAACAGATAGTCGGGGCTTGTCGTATGCGGGCGAAGGGGACTCGGGCTGATGCGTGATCGTCTGCGGCGTCGCCGCAACGCTCGCTACCTCGAGCGCCGGATGGCCGAGCTCGATCGCCTCGACCAAGAGTTCGGCCTGGGGGCGATGCCGACGTCCGGGCCGGCGCGCAGGTCGAACAAGGCTCGCCGCTCGAGCGGTCCCGTCCTGCCGGGCCTGCTGATCACGGCACTGATCGTCGGGACGATCGTCGCGATGTCCCCGGCCGACAACATGCGTCAGCTCCGCCGCCTGGTCGGCTTCGACGACGACCGCCTCGCCGCCGTACCCGACGTGCCGCGCGGTGAGGGCAGCTTCTCGTTCCTGCAGACCCAGCGCGGCAGCGACGAGCCGGTCGGCTACGACCCGTGCCGTCCGATCGAGGTGCTGGTCAATCCTGAAGGTGCCCCGGACAACTACGACGAGCTTGTCGACACCGGCCTCGAACGCACCAGCGCCGCGACCGGCTTGAGGTTCGAGCGTGTCGGGCTCACCGAGAAGCGCGACGTCATGACCGGCCCGTTCCCGCGCCGCGAGCCCGTCCTCATCGCTTGGGCCACCGAGGACGAGGTCCCGGACCTTGCCGGTGACGTCGCCGGCATCGGCGGCAGTGTGGCCGTCGGCCAACCCGGCAACCTGCGCTACGGGACCGGCCGGATCGTTCTCGACCGTGACGTCTTCGCCTCGTTCGAGCCGGAGGAGCAGCCGTTCGCGCAGGCGATCGTGGACCACGAGCTGGCTCACCTCGTGGGCCTCGGCCACGTCGACGACCCGCGCGAGCTGATGTACGCCGACAACGTCGGCGCCACCACCTACGGCCCCGGAGACCGCGAGGGTCTCGCGAGGATCGGCAGCGTCGACTGCTGATAAGCGCAGGCCGCGCGCACCTCGTGGTCAGCAGCCGGACCTGGAGACCGCGGTTCGATCTATTGAGCCACCGCCGTGGCCAGCGTGAAGAGGTCGGTTGGCATCGCGTGCTCCAGTTTCCAGGTGATGGCGATGGGCTTGTCCCCGGTGTGGCTGACGTAGTGAGCGGGGCCGAGGAACAGGTAGGGCGAGGTGCCGAACTCGTCCTTGGCCTCGTGTCGGACGAACAGCAGGACGGTGCTGGCGCCCGACAGATAGCGCTGGCCGGTCTTCGAGGCGACTGAGGTCGTGGACTGCGACTCCCAGTGGAAGAGCGTCGGGGAGATCGGGTAGTCGCGGTACATCGTGGTCGGTGAGTAGTCCGCCTCGGACTTCTTGAGGGTCACGAAGAAGACGTCGGTGTTGAGTTCGGGGGAGTACCAGACGCCCTCGCGGAAGCTGTTCGGCATGCGGGGGAACTCGAGTGCCGCGAGGATCTCCTCGCGCTGGTACTGCGCGTGCACGCGCAGCGGCGTACGGCTCAGGGGCCCTTCGAGCGCGACCGAGACGTGACGGGCAGCGCTGAAGGAGATGTCGACGACGGCGGCGATCTCCCGACGGGTGGCCACCTCCTGGCGAAGGGCGTCCAGGCCTGCAGCGACATCTGCGTGGCCACCGCCGTCGTTCCAGAGCGAGAAGAAGAGCATCCGGGCGAAAGCCTGGTCCTGGGCGCTGAGTTGGTCGTAGCCGAGAGTCCGGTCGTCGAGGATGCGGCGGTACGCCGCGGCCCGATCAGGGTCGTCGACGTGCGCGAAGGCGCGGACCCGGCGCAGCAGCGCGTCCTCGAGTGCAGATCCAGTGGGGGCGGGAAGGCCTGCGTCGCGGCGCAAGCGTGTCCAGGAGTGGCTGCCTCGGCGCAACACGTCACTCAGTGCCACGCCCGATGTGTCGAGGAAGTCGGCCAGCGGCACGTCGCCGGTCAGGCGCAGCTCGCTGACGATCTGCGCCCAGCGATTGGAGATCTGCGAGCGCACGTTGTCCAGGACGATCTCCTGCGCCTGCCGGTCCATCTGGATGGAGCAGCCGGGGGGAAGGAACGGGAACCCGTCCTTGACCGCGCGCACTAGGTCGGTCCGCCGGGTGCCGGTCAGGGCCCGGAGCTTGCTGTCGAAGCGGAACTCCTTGCGGTGGAAGCCGACGAAGTCGAGCACGGTGAGCACCGCCTTGTCGCGAGTCCGGCGGAGTCCTCGGCCCAGCTGCTGAAGGAAGACCGTGGAGCTCTCGGTGGGACGCAGGAACAGGACCGTGTCGACGCTCGGGATGTCGAGGCCCTCGTTGAACAGGTCGGCGGCGAAGAGGATGTTGACCTCGCGCTCCCGCAGCGCACGGAGGGCGTCGGCACGGTCCTCGCGCCGCGTCTCACCACTGACCGCGAGTGCCGGGATGCCCGCGTCGCGAAAGACCCGTGCCATGTACTCGGCGTGCGCCACGCTGACGCAGAAGCCCAGCGCCCGCATGGCGCCGACGTCGGCGACCTTGTCGCGGAGTTCGCGCAGCACGATGCGGGCCCGCGCGTCATTGCCTGTGAAGAGGTTTTCGAGCTCCCCCTCGTCGTAACGGCCGCGCGTCCAACTGAGCTGCCGCAGGTCGGTGCCGTCGGCGGCGACGAAGTAGTGGAACGGGCAGAGCAGGTCGGCGCCCAGTGCGTCCCAGAGACGGAGCTCCGCAGCCGTGCGGCCGTCGAAGAACCGGCGTACGTCGGTGCCGTCAGTGCGCTCCGGTGTCGCCGTGAGCCCCAGCAGCTCGATCGGACGCAGGTGGTCGATGATGCGTCGATAGGTGCGGGCCTCCGCATGGTGAAACTCGTCGATGACGACGATGTCGAAGGCGTTGCGGGGTATCGACTCGATGCCGTACGACGTCAGCGACTGGACGCTGGCGAAGACGTGCTGCCAGCGCTCGGGGCGTTTGCCGTCGACGTACAACTCGCCGAAGGCGCCGTCGGCCAACACCTCGCGGTAGGTGCGCTGTGACTGCTCCAGGATCTCCCGCCTGTGGGCGATGAAGAGCAGCCGGGGCCGCCTGTCGTCCGCACACAGCCGTCGGTAGTCGAGGGCGGCGATGACGGTCTTGCCGGTGCCTGTGGCGGCGACAATGAGGTTGCGGTGTCGGTCGTGCACGATGCGCTCGGCCTCGACGGCGTCGAGGATCTCCTGCTGGTAGGGGAACGGCGTTACCTCGAGGCCGGAGATCGACAGCGTGACCCGAGGACCGCTGCGCGCTCCGCGGGCGTCGGCCAGCGCATCGTCGAGACGGTCCCGATCGAGGTCGGGGTCGTAGCGCTCGAAATCGTTGCTGTTCCAGTACGAGTCGAATGTCGCCTCGAACTTCGACAACAGATCCGGGGTCGCCGTCGCGGACAATCTCACGTTCCACTCCACGCCGTCGAGCAGGGCACTGGTGGACAGATTCGAGGAGCCAACGTACGCGGTGTCGAAACCGGTATCGCGGCGGAAGAGCCACGCCTTGGCATGGAGGCGGGTACGGGCTGCGTTGTACTGCACCCGCACCTCGGCGCCGAACTCGCGGACGAGCCTGTCGAGGGCCTCGCGCTCAGTGCCGCCGATGTAGGTCGTGGTGATGACGCGGATCGGTACGCCAGCCTTCGCGGCTTGTCGCAGCGGCTCCTCGAGCAGGCGCAAGCCTCGCCACATCACAAAGGCGCACAGAAGATCGACGGTGTCGGCGGAGTCGATCTCCGCCTTGAGCTCCGATGCGAGCGACGGCTCACCATGCGCATTGGTGAGGAGCGAAGCGTCGTTGAGCGGCGTCTTCGGGCGATTGTTGTAACGGACGATCTCGCCAGGTCCTGCGGGCCGGCGAATGGCCTGCAGCTGCCGCAACGGCGGCTCGACCCGGGGGCTCGCGTCGCGGACGAACTGCAGGATTGTGTTGGCGAGCTCGAGCTTGCGAACGGGGTCCCTCTCTGACTCCAGCCGATGCCGCACAGCCGCCGCGAGATGCCGGGTGAGCACGTGCGAGTGCTCAGCCGGATCCACCGACCCGATGTCGGTCTCGAGATCGAAGAGCAACTCAAGCCGTCTCTCCAACGTTGTGTCGAGGACGGACTCGTAGAGGCCGTGGGGGAGGTGCTCACTCATCGCTCACAGCTTGTCGGACAGTGGCCGCAATATCCGGCACTTCGCCGCGAGCAGCAAAGAGTCAGGCGAAGGTAGAGGCGAAGCCCGTGGCAACGCGTCGATCACCCGGTGACGGTTGCGGTCATCGGGGCCAGCCTCTGGTTGCCGTTACTGAGACTTGAGAACCGCCCACGCGATCAGGCTGTCGATGCGGCGTACATCGGCGCCCTTCGCGAGCTTGATCTTGATGTGGCCGGCTCGCGTCCAGAGCTCGATCTCGGAGTTGAAGTCGAAGGTGCCAGCGTTTTCCGAGGACCACATGTTGATGACGCTGTAGGGCAAGGAATAGATCTCCACCTTCTTGCCGGTGATGCCCTGCGCGTCGCGAACGATCAGCCTTTGCGTGGTGAAGACGGCGCTGTCGCGGAAGGTCTTGAAGGCTGCAACAGCCTGCTCACCTTGGACCAGGAGGGGCGTGACGTCGGCGGGGATCGGGATCTCTTGCGCAAGAGTCCACGAGGTGATGGCAGAGGTTTCCATGCGTCGCAGAGTAAAGAACTCCTCAACCCTGCGGCAGCCCCGCCCCGTGCCGCTGGAAGTCGACGAGCAGCTCGTTCTCGTGCGCGATCCGGGCAGTGGTGCCCTCGAGGTCGCGGAACATCGTCTTGAGCGTTCGCAGTCCAGGGGCCGACTGGGCACAGAGAGCGCGGGCGAGCTCGAGTGCGGCGGCCTCGGCCTCGTCGGCGGGCACGACCCGGGTGGCGAGTCCGAGGGCGACGGCCTCCTCGCCGCCGATCGGACGCCCGGTGTAGACGAGCTCCTTGGCGCGGGAGAGGCCGACGAGCTGGGTCAGCCGGGCGGGGCCGACGGGGACGCCGAGGCGGGCGCCGGCCCAGGCCAGCTTGAGGTTGTCACCGGCGACGCGCAGGTCGCACCCGGCGGCGATCTCGGCGCCGGCGCCGACACAGCTGCCGACGCAGACGGCGATGGTCGGGACGGGGACGAGTTCGACGGCTTCGTAGAGCGCGGCGAAGGCCTCCATCCGGGCGACGCCGCCGGCGTCGTCGAGCTGCTCGCCGACGTCGGCGCCCGCGCACAGGCCGGCCGTCGAGGTGGTCGAGAGGACGACCACGCGCACCTCGTCATCCTCCCGGACGGACGTGAGGGCGTCGACCAACGCGCGGATCGTGGCCGTGTCCAGGGCGTTGCGCTTCTCGGGGCGGTCCAGCCGCAGGACCTCGACGCCGCCGGTGCGCTCACGGAGCAGGCTCATGGGCCAAGAGTGTGGCAGGAGCCGCCGCAGACGGAGCTCGGCAGTCCATCGCCGGCGGACCGCTCATCCACCAGCAGCCGTAGCCTGGTAGCGCAGGCCGTCCGGCCCGACCCGTGCTCCCGCCGATGGCTCGTGCGGCGTACGCCGACCGTCGTGGGCGAGGTGCTCGACCGGGACGTCGTGCAGCAGCACGAGAGCGTCGGCGACCAGGCGACGGTGACAGCGCCACCACACCGACTCGCTGCACATCACCAGCGTCCTGCTGCGAGCCGCGACCTCGCGCAGCGCGGCGAGTCCGTCGCGGAACTCCTCGGTGCGGGTGTGGGCGGCGTAGGCGCGAAAGGACTCGACCCGCCACCAGTCGTCGGCCCCGGCCTGGTCGGCGGGGACACGTCGCCGGCCGCCGAGTCGCTCCTCCCACGTGTAGGCGATCCCCTCGGTCGGCAGCCAGGCGCCCATCGCGTCGCGCGACACGTCCGGGTTGCGACGGCTCCCGGGGTAGCGGCGTACGTCGACGACGTGCTGCACCCCCGCGGTGCGCAGCAGCTCGGCCAGCCCGGCACGGTCGAGGGTGCCGTGACCTCCGGTGAGCACCGCGCACGGTGTGGTCGCGGCCTCGCCCACCTCGTCCACCCCTCCCTGGCCGGCCCTCGCCGACCGTCTCGGTCGTCCTCGCGAGCCTACGATCCGGACGCGTCCTGCTGCTCGTGGCGGGCGGGTGCGCCGTGCCGCCCGCGCAGCGCGGTCGATCTGGCCACGTCCTGCAGGTCCGGGGCGCACGCAGGTAGCGTCACGTGTGGGCCCAGCGAGCCCACCGGACGAGGGAGCCGTACCCGGACAGCGACAAGACGGCCACGGAGGAGTCCGTCATGGCGTGGTTGGTGCTGGTCGTCTCGGGTCTGTTCGAGGCCGTGTGGGCGGTGGCCCTCGGCAGGTCCGACGGTTTCACCCGGCTCGGTCCGTCGATGGTCTTCGCAGGCGCACTGACGGTGAGCATGGCCGGGCTCGCGTACGCCATGCGCTCCCTGCCGGTCGGCACGTCGTACGCCGTGTGGGTCGGCATCGGCGCCACCGGGACCGTGCTCGTCGGCATGGTCGCGGGGGAGGAGCAGGTGACCGCGGTCAAGGTCCTGCTCCTGCTCGGCCTGATCGGCTGCGTGGCCGGGCTCAAGCTCGTGCACTGACCGCTCGGACCGGGGTCGGCGGGCGCGCGGTACGGCGCCGACTTCCGCGCAGCGACGCGCGGATGACTAGCCAACTTTTCAAAGCCGACTAATTTAGGTTAGTTTGACGACTCACTCGTGACAGATGGCTTTGAGGAGTCGCACCATGTGGTTGGTCGCAGCGTTCGCACTGGCCGGAGGCCTGGCACAGCTCGTCGACGGCACGCTCGGGATGGGCTTCGGCGTCACCTCGGCCACCGTCCTGCTCGCCCTCGGCGTCGCCCCGGCGACCGCCAGCGCGGCGACCCACGCCGCCAAGCTGCCGACGACGCTCATCTCCGGTCTCTCGCACTGGCGGGTCGGCAACGTCGACAAGGCCGTCTTCCTGCGCGTCGCCATCCCCGGCGCGATCGGTGGTTTCCTCGGCGCCGTCGTCCTCACCTCGATCAGCCTCGAGGCCGCCAAGTCCGGGATGGCCGGGCTGCTGCTCTTCTTCGGCCTCGTCATCCTCGTGCGCTTCGGCTTCGGGCTGCGGATCATCCCGACGCCCAAGAGCGGCCACACCGCGAAGTGGCTCAGCCCCATCGGCCTGCTCGGCGGCTTCGTCGACGCCACGGGCGGTGGCGGCTGGGGCCCGGTCGTCACCCCGAGCCTCATGACCGTCACCTCGCACGAGCCGCGCAAGGTCGTCGGCACCACCAACGCGGCGGAGTTCGCCGTCGCCGTCTCGGTCTCGCTGGGCTTCATCACCGGCGCCGCCCACCAGGACATCCCCTGGATCCCCGTGCTCGGCCTGGTCATCGGTGGCGTCATCGTCGCCCCGATCGCCGCCCGCCTCGCCGGCCGGCTGCCGCACGCCCCGATGGGCGTGATGGTCGGCGGCCTGATCATCCTGGTCAACAGCATCACGGTCGTCGCGGCGTTCACCGACCTGCCGTTGGGCCTCGACGTCGCGCTCATGGTCGGCTGGCTCGTCCTCGTCGCCCAGGTCGCCTTCAAGGCCTGGGGTCGGGAGAAGGCCGAGCGTGCCGCGGTCGTGGAGGAGTCGGCCACGGTCTGAGGTCGTCTGTCGGCGGGGTCTCGTGGCTCGACGCCGGCGCTCCTCGCACCTCGACCAGCGGTGGGGGTCTGCCCGGCCAGCGGCACGATCCGGCCGGGGGAGTAACGGCCGTCACGCTGCCGCGTTGGACCTCCGTGCTCGTACGACGTCTCGCCACCCTCGCCTGCTCCGCCGCCCTCGTCACCGGGGCGATCGGGCTGCTGCCCGCCCAGGCCGCGCCGACCCCCGCGAGGGACGTCCCGTCCGACCTGCCCGACGGCGTACCCGCCGCCGCGACGCTCCCCGAACCGCAGCTGGCCACGCCGGACGGCTGGCCCTTCGCACAGCGGATCAGCCGGACCTCCGGCACCGGACGGCTGCACGGCGGGGCGTCCTACTGGACCGACTTCGTCTACGACGACCACGGGGCGGCGATCCCGAGCGGCATGAGCCTGGACAACCTGGCGCTGCTCGCGCCCGAGCAAGGCGTCTACGCGCAGCCGACCGAGGCCGCGGGCAACGGGGCCGACGTGTTCGTGGCCGCCGTGGGGGCCGACCGCCGGGCGACGTACTGGCGGGTCGACTGGACGACCTTGGCCGACCCGGACGTGCCGATCGCCGTGTGGGCCCTCGACACCGACCGCGACCTCAGCACCGGCAAGGACGAGTGGCCCGCCGCGGCGGGCGTCACCTCGCCGGGGCTGGACCGAGCGCTGGTCGTGTCCAGCCGCGGGGCGTGGCTGCACAACCCGCGTCGCGGCCTGGTCGTCGACGTCCTCGAGCGCGGGGGCCGCCTCACCGTCGACGAGCAGACGCGCTCGTTCGTCCTGCGCGTCCCGAAGCGGCTCCTCCCGGCGCGGGGCTCCTGGCGCGTCCGGCTCGGGGCTGGGCTGGCCGACGCGACCGGCGAGGCCATGGCCGCGCCGACGATGACGGGGGGCGCGCCGCTGCCGCCCGGCCTGCCGCACGTGTTCAACCTCGCCTTCCGCACCCCCGACCAGGAGACACCGGTCGTCCGCGACAGCCAGACCGCGGGGCTGGTCGCGGCGATGGAGGCGCTCGCGGCCGGCAACCCGGTGACCGGGCAGCTCGGCGCCGGCGGCCTGGCGCGCTACGTCACCGGCAACTTCTGGATGGAGGACGCCCAGGCCGACGCGCTCGCCGCGGGCGACGCCTCGCCCTTCAGCCACGTCGTGAGGTGGCGCGACCTCGCCACGAAGCGGCGGACGGCCGAGCCGCTGGTCCGCGGCTACAGCAACCGGTGGTACCTCTCCCGCCTCGACCTCGGCGAGGGCGTCCTGCCCAACCCGACCACCGAGGTCACCGGTGACGGCGCACCCAACGTCCTGTCCCCGGTCCAGCCGTACTCCGTCTACGTCCCGACCTCCTACCGTCGCGGAGAGGCGACCCCGCTGACCTGGACGCTGCACTCGCTGAGCGTCAACCACAACCAGTACGGCGCCTACGACCCGCAGCTGCTGCAGGCTCTGTGCGAGGACCGCGACTCGATCTGCGCCGGCACGCTCGGTCGTGGCCCCGACGGCTGGTACTTCGACGAGGCCGAGGTCGACTACTGGCAGGTCTGGCGTGCCTTGGCCGACGGGTTCACCCTCGACCCGCGGCGCACCGTGATGACCGGCTACTCGATGGGTGGGTGGGCCGGCTACCACCTCGGCCTGGCCCACCCCGACCTCTACGCCGAGGTCGTCTCCCTCGCCGGCCCGCCGCAGTGCGGCGTCTCGCTGGACGGCGACCAGATCGTCAACCCGGCCTTCGGTGGCCGCTGCACCACCGACGGCACCGCCTACGACCTGGTCGGCAACGCCCTGCACGTCCCGTTCCGGATCGGGCAGGGCACCTTGGACCAGCTCGTCCCGTTCCCCTCCGTGGAGCAGCAGGTCTCCCGGTTCTCCGACCTGGGGCTGCGCCACCGCTTCGTCCGCTATCCCGCCGAGGACCACCTGGTCTTCGCCACCCAGGACCGGTTCACCACCGTCCTCGACGGCCTCGGCCGCCCGACGGTCGAGCGCGACCCGCGCCAGGTCGACTTCACCTGGCGACCGCACCTGACCCGGCCCGCCCTCGGGATCGGCGCGACCACGGCGTACTGGTTGCGCGGCCTTGCCGCCCGCGACTCCTCGCCCGGCTCGCTCGCCCGGGTCCAGGCGGTCTCCGAGGCGCTGCCCGGCACCGACGTGGAGGTCGTGACCTCCGGCCCGACCCCGGTGGTGTCACCCTTGCCGGCGCTGCTGCAGGAGACCACCTGGCGACCCGGCCCGGCCCTCCCGATCTCCGACGTGCTCACCCTCGGGCTGACCAACGTCTCCCGCGTCACCGTCGACCTGGCCCGTGCGAGGTGGACCTGCGGGACCCTCCAGGTGACCTCCGACGGGCCGGCGGTCGTGCTGCTCGACGGCCCCCGCGGGACCGAGCGGATCGAGCTCGGCGAGGGGGTCGAGCGGGTCCAGCGCCGCTGCTGAGGACCTCGACCGGACCCCGCCGGCCGGGACCACCCGAGCCGCCGCGCCACCCGGGCGGGTGGGCGCGCGGGCCTACCGTCGGAGCAGACCCCGCACTCGGACGAAGGGCTGCTCGTGCTGACCTGGGACGTCGACCGTCGGCGCCGCCATCCCTGGACCGTGCTCTACATGAGGGGCATGTGGGCGCGCCGCGACAAGACCGCGTTCGAGGGCGCCGAGCACACGCTGCGCGCTGCTCGTGAGCGGCAGCGGCAGGGGGACGCGCCACCGGGTCGGTGGACCCGGCTGCACTCGCGCGTGGTCACCGAGGACCACGACGGGATGACCGTGTGGCGGCTGCACCCCCGGGGCCGAGCGCCCGTGGCGCGGGTGGTCTACCTCCACGGCGGCGGCTACGTGCACCCGCTCACCCCGGACTACTGGCGGCTCCTGCGCTCCCTGGCTCGTACGCCGGCAGAGGTGCTGGTCCCGGCGTACCCGCTCGCGCCCGGCGCGCACGCCTCCGAGGTGCAGGCCCGTCTCCTCGACCTGCTCGAGGAGTCGCCGGAGCTGCCGACGCTCCTCATGGGCGACTCCGCCGGTGGTGCCCTCGTGCTCGTGCTGGCCAGGCTCGCCCACGACCGCCGTCGCCCCCTGGCCGGGGTGGTCGCCCTGTCCCCGTGGCTGGACGCGACCCTGACCGTGCGGACCGAGGAGGTCCGGCGGCTGGAGGCCAGCGACCCGATGCTCGCCGAGTCCGGCCTGCGGGCCGCCGGCCGCTCCTGGGCAGGCGACCTCGACGTCGCCGACCCGCGGGTGAGCCCGGTGCACCTCGACCTGGAGGGGCTGCCGGCGGTCGACGTGTTCATCGGGGATCGCGACATCCTGCGCCCGGCCGTCGACGAGCTCGCGGAGCGGGCCGAGCGGACCGACGTGCTGGTGCAGGTCCACGAGGTCACCGCGATGTTCCACGTCTGGATGACGCGGGCGATCCCGGAGGGCCGGCGCACCCGGCGGCGGCTGCGGGACGTCGTACGGCGCCGGGCCAGGCAGGCCGCGCGGGCCGCAGCGGACTGAGGCGGGCTGAGGCGGCCCGCCCCACCCGAGGCGGTGGGTGTGCCGCCGGCGCGCGCGGGCACCGGGCGGGCATGGAAGCACTGGAGGTCCTGCCCGAGGAGGGTCTGCGCGAGGTCGTCGACCAGGTCGTGCGGGTCGTCGAGGCCGTCGGCGTGGCGGTCATCGTGGTCGGGGTGGTCGTCGCGGTGGTCCAGCTGGCGCGGGTAGCGCCGCGGCAGGGCTCGCGCGGCTTCAGCTCGGTGCGGCTGGTGTTGGGCAGGTTCCTCGCCCTCGGCCTGGAGTTCCAGCTCGCCGCGGACATCCTCACGACCGCGGTGGCCCCGAGCTTCGAGGAGCTGGGGAAGCTCGCCGCCGTGGCGGCGATCCGCACGGCACTCAACTTCTTCCTGGCCCGGGAGATCCGCGAGGAGCAGCAGGCGCAGGACGCAGCCCGTCCCTGAGGCGCGCGTGGCGCCCGTCGGCGCGGTCCCGCGACCGGGATTGCCGGTGCCGCGCGGGGGGTACGGTCCTCGACCGTGAGCGACATGAACCAGTCCGGGAGGGGCGCCGGGCAGCGGGCCGGGGTCAGCGAGGCGACCGAGCCGGTGGAGCATGTCGGCACCGGCTCCCTGTCGGCACCGCCGGTGGTCTACCTGCCGGTGGACACCGACGCCGACGGCCAGGTGAGCGACATCAAGATGATCAAGCTCCAGGACGGCCGGGTCGCGCTGCTCGCCTACACCGCCCTCGACCGGTTCATCGACGCGTGGGGCGAGCACCAGCCCTGGCTGCTCTTCGAGAGCCGCAGGATCGGGACGATCCGGGAGTCCAAGCACTTCGACCTCAAGCTGCTCGACGTCGCGGTCCCGGAGTCGTTCCGGCCCGGCCCGGAGGCGGCACAGGCGATGCGGCACCGGGCGGCAGCCCGATGACGCTGCGTCTGGACCCCGGGACCGCCGAGTCGGTGGCCGGCAAGCACGACGCGGCCGCCGAGGCCATCGATGCGGCTGCCGACAGCGCGCCCGCGAGCGTGGACGCCGGCTACGGCGCGGCGTACGTCGCCGACATCATCGCCGCGGTCAGCGAGACCGCCGGCGAGGTCGCGGTGATCAATGTCGGGGTCGCCCGGCTCGTGCGTGACGTCGCCGACAGCATCGGGCTCACCGACGACGAGGTCGGTGCGCAGTTCGACGAGATGAAGGCCCTGGTCCCGTGATCGACACCGAGGTCGAGGGCGACCCGGCCGCCGTGACCGCTGCCGCGACCTGGCTGCGCGACACCCTCGCGACCAAGGTCGCCGACGCGGCCGACCACACGCAGTCGGCCCGCAACACCGCTCGCGGGTCCTGGGAGGGCGAGAGCGCCTCGTCGTACCAGGCGATGACCCACGAGGTCGTCGACATGGCCGACAAGCACGAGGCCCGGGTCAAGCGCGCGGCCGGCGCGCTGGAGGACTACGCCGCGAAGCTCCGCACCCTCGAGACGGCGATGACCGGCATCCGCTCCCGTGCCAGCGCCGGAGGGCTGGTCGTCGACGGGACGATCATCCACCCGCCCGCCCCGGCGCCGATGGGCCCCTTCGAGCCGGGCTCGCAGGCCGAGAGCGACGCCCAGCGGGCCGTCACCCGCATCGAGCTGTGGAACACCCTGGTCACCGAGGCGGCCGACGAGTACCGCCGGTTCACCGAGTGGGTCGACGCCGAGATGCCGGGAGACGTGGCCAACGCCCGGGAGAAGGACGGCAGCGCCACGCTCTTCGGCACGATGGTCGACCTCTTCCCGAACTTCGCCGCGGGCGCCGGAGCCGGCGTCGCCGGGGACCGGATGCTGCGCAAGGCGGAGGACTACCGCGCCGCCGCCCGGGAGTTCCGCCGCCGCAGCCGCGTCTCCGGCAACCCGGCCGTGCGCGGCCAGGCGGACACCCCCGCCGGTCGCGCGACCCTCGACGACCTGCTGGACAATGCCGGCCGCTTCGGCCGCTTCGGCCGGTTCCTCGCCGGGCCCGGCGGCTTCCTCATCGACATCGGCTTCGGGATCCGGGACGGGATGGAGACCGGCGACTGGACGCGCGCGGCCCTCACCACCGGCACCAGCATCGCTGTCGGGGTCGGAGCGGCGGCGCTCGTCGCCGCGGGCGTCATCTCGGCGCCGGCCATCGTCGTGGTCGTGGGCGCGGGAGCCGTCGCGGCCGGCGCGTCCTGGCTGGTCGGGGAGGTCTACGACAACTGGGACGACATCACCGACACCGTGGGTGACGCCTGGGACAGCACCACCGAGGCCGTCGGGGACGCGTGGGACGACGCGACCGACGCGGTCGGTGACGCGTGGGACTCGGTGACCCCGTGGTGACCCCGTGGTGACCCCGTGGTGACCCGGCAGGTGACGGCCGGAGCCACCGCGGTCCGGCTCATCCCGCGGTGGTACACGGCCACGGTCTGCACCTTCCTCGGCGTCCTCACAGTGGGTGCCGTCGGCCTCGGCGTCTTCTCCTCGGGTCCCCTGGTCCCCTCGGCCTGGACGTTCGCGCTGACCACGGGAGCCGGCCTGGTCGCGGCCGTCTCCGCCCTCGCCCGACCACGTCGCCCCCGCGAGCTGCCGGTCCGGCCCGACGGCACCCGCGTCCTGGAGGGGCCGCGTCTCACGGTCGTCGCGCTGCTCGTCGCGTGGGCGGCCATCACCGTGACGGCGGTCCTGTGGGCGTACGTCGCCGTCACCGACTTCGACGCGATCGAGGCTCCCGGAGCCGCCTTCCTGACCGTCGTCGGCGCGGTCGGCATGCTCCCCGACCTCGTGCGGCTGCTCACCGGACGCCTGCACCGGTGGCGCCTGGAGATCGGACCGGAGACCGTGCGCTACCGCGGCTACCGCACCGACGTCACCTACCGCCGCCGCGACGTCCGTGGTGGGCTCGTCCACCCGCGGCACCCGGCCGGGGTGGAGATCGACCTGCGTGGCGGCGCCACCAAGGGGGCGGTCATCCCGGCGACGGCCTTCGACGTGCCGGCCGAGCAGATCATCGAGGAGCTGCGGCGGCGCCCCGACCGACCTAGCTGACCGGACGGTCCGGACCGCTCTCGCCGACCGACGCGGACTGTCGGTGCCCGTCCTTACCCTGGGCCCAGGTGGCCGTCGTGGTCGCCGGTCGGGAGGTCTGCGGTGGGTGTCGAGGGCTCGGGGACGTCCGGGGTGCCGGGCGTCGAGGAGGCATGGCGCGAGCTGCGCCGCAGGCTGGCCGACCACGTGGCCGGCATGGAGCCGCGCGAGACGCTGGTCGTCTCCGCCCAGGTCGCGGAGACCGAGGACGGACCCGGTCCGTACGTCATGGTCTCCCGGCTCCCCGGCAGTGCTGACGGGTGGCGCCTGGAGGCCGTGAGCAACGGCTACCTCGACCGTGCGCACCGTCTCGACGAGGGGGCCGAGGACACGCTGCGCGCCCTGGGCTGGTCGCCGCCGACGTACCTGCCCGGCGAGGAAGGGGCGGACGGCTCCGCCAACTGGCACCTCGACCTGCCGCCGCACGACCTCGAGCGCGGGGCCTGGCTGCTGGTCCGGACGCTGCGCGAGGTGTACGCCGTCGTCCACCCGGCCTTCCTCGACTCCAGCGCCCTCGACCTCGACGGGCTGCGGGCGCGACGCCCGCTGCCGCCGCGACCGCGGGACGCCCGCGACCTGGCGGAGCAGCGCGCGGCCGTCGACGCTCTCCCGGTCGTCCGTCCCGACGACGCCGAGCACCTCGCGCGACTGGTCCGCGAGACCGTGGAGGCCCTGGGGGAGGAGGTCGACGACGACGAGGACGGCGACCTGCTGTGGACCTGCGGCGAGGCCTCGCTGGCCTACGTCCACGTCGACGAGGAGCGGCCTGCGGTCCACCTGTTCTCCGTGCTCGTCGTCGACGCCACGCTGCCCGACGGTGGCCAGGCCGCGCTCGACCTGGTCAGCGGCCGGCTCCCGTGGCTGGCCGTGCGGCTGAGCGGAGACCGGCTGGTCGTCCACCACGAGCTGTGCGCCATGCCCTTCGTGCCGCAGCACCTCGTGGCCTGGCTGGCCCGGCTCGCGGTCGAGATCGACGAGGTCGCGGTCGAGGCGGCGGTGCTCATGGGCGGTCGGCGGTTCCTGGAGGAGGAGCCGGCCGAGGCTCCTGCACCGGGCCAGGCCGAGGTCGAGCTCGACGAGCAGCTCGCCGTCGTGGCTGAGCTGCTGGTCGACGGGCCGGTCCAGCCACGCGTGGTCGCGGCGGTCTTCGGCCACGACCGCGGCGCGCTCGTACGCCGCCTGGTCGGGCTGCGCCAGGGCCGGCTGGCGGTCCTCACCGACGACCTGGACGGTCTGCTCGACGCGCTCCGCGCGGGCCTGCGCTGGATCGTCGACGAGCCCGACCGAGTCGCCGACGCCCGACGGCGGGCCCGACGGCGGGTCGCTCCCCGGCCGACGGTCCAGAGCCTGCTGATCGGCGACGAACCGGACCTGTTCGAGTCCGACGCGGGCTGATCCCGCACCGGCAGCGGATCAGGAGGGGGTCAGGGGCCCAGGGTTTGGGTGCTGTCCGCCCGGGTCCCGGCGGGGTCCTCGACCCGCTCGTCGGAGTCGGCCAGCACGGCCTCGGCCTGGCGTTCGGGATCGTCGGCTCCCGCGGCCGACTCCTCCGGGACCGAGTCGGCCCGGCTCACGGCCCGCTCGTGGTCGCGCCGCTCGTCGTGCTCCTGGCCCTGGCCCTGGTGGTCCGTGCCCGGACCGGTCGTCTCGTCGGAGGTCATGGGCGTCCTGTACCCGCGGTCGTGCGCGTCACTCCCGCCGACCGGGCGGTGGGGTGGCTCGAGCCGCCCGTCGCGTGAGTGCTGTGACGGTGTCCTCGGGCGCACGGCGGACGTGGAGGCCCCGCAGGCTCGTCACGCTGGCGCCGGCACGCGTCGGGCGCGAGCCTCAGCCCCACGAGCGGACCTCGTCGATGCCGGCCGAGACGAGGTCGGTCGCCTCCTTCGTTGCCTCGGAGGCCAGGTGGGTCATCTCGGGCCACCGGTCGGAGGCGAGGTCGGTGGTGACGTCCCACCCGTCGGCGATGACGTCGAGCGTGGCGTCCCGCGCGTCCTCGACAGCCGCGTCGAGGGCATCGGTGGCCTCGTCGGGCATCCGGTCCCAGGCCTTCTGCGCGGCGAGCGCCCCACCCACAGTGGCGAGCACCGTCACCCCGGCGACCGCCGCGGTCGGGACCGTGACGGGCAGGGTCGCCACGGCGACCGCCGCCGTGGCGAAGCCGACACCGGCCACGACGAGGCCCTCGGCCGGCCTGTCGCCCTCCAGGGCCGTGACCGCGTCGTAGGCCAGGCCGATCGGACCCGGCAACCGGCCGAGCCGCGTCAGGTCGTCGGCGTACCGGGTCGCCAGCTGTCCCGCCTTGGTCAGCAGGCCCTCGCTGCCGGCGCTGATCAGTGTCGAGTGGTAGCTCGCGACGAAGCCGCGCACCCAGTCCAGGAGCGACTCGTCCGTGAACGACTCCACCGCGCCCTCGAGGTGGGTCGACACCCAGGCGAGCAGGTCGTGCTGCTCGTCGGCGACGAGACCGGCGAGGTCCGACCAGGTCCTCCCGGCGACCAGGTCGGACGGGTCCGGCGGCGGGAGCACGAGGTCGCCCGCGACCTCCAGGCCGGCGGCGAGCGCCCGGGCGCGCACGCCGGCGAGCAGCGCCTCGTGGGCGACCAGCCGATCGGCGTACGAGCCGAAGAGGTCGGCGGCGCGCACGAACCGGGACCGCAGCCCCTCCAGGTGGTGCAGCAGCTGCCCGACGTGGAGGGAGTAGGCCAGACCGCTCGACCCCACGAGCTGCGAGAGGGCCCGGTCGCGCGCGGCGACGACCTCGTCAGCGCACGCATCGAGCGCGTCCACGCCGGTCGAGCGCAGCCAGCCCTCGGCCGCGCGGGGGACGTCGGGCGAGCCGGCGCTCGTCAGCGAGAAGCTCACGGGACCACCGGACCCAGGTCGGGGAGGACGCGCTCGAGCCGACGTCCCACCTCCGCGTCGGTCTCCCGCACCGTGTGCGCGACCTGGCGCACCGCGTCCGCGGTCACCGCGTTCGTCGCCGCCAGGCCGTCGGAGCCCTGGAGGACCGCGGCGAAGATCTTCAGCATGGCCAGCGTGCCCGGTCCTGGACCGAGCACGGGAAAGCCGGGGAGTGCGGACAGCTCCTCCGCGGCGGCGTGGTGGCGTGCGGCGACCTGGCTCTCCAGGTCGGCTCCGATGCGCAGCTCCGTCATGGGTCGACACCTCCCGAGATGTGTGGGCGACGATGCGGAGCAGTCTGCGCGGAGGTCGGGACGGCCGCCACCGGGTCGGCGGCGGCCTGTGGACAACTGCTCGACGGTGGGCCGGTGGACGACTGGCGGGCCCTGGCGCGACCGCCGGGACGCCGGAGGCCGTGCTGTGGAGGGGAGGACGCGGAGGGGGGTCCGAGCGGGCAGACTGCTCCGGACGCACCTGCCCGACCACCCAGGACCCCGGGACGCCCATGGACCTCGCCACCTTCGCCCTGCTCGACGACGCCGTGCTGGCGCGCGAGTTCGACGGGGGCAGCTGGAGCCGCGGGCGGCAGTACGCCGCTGCGGGCCACGTCCACGAGGTCGGCCTCGAGGAGGACGGCGACCTGCTGCACCTCGACGGCCAGGTCGCGGGCACGCACGACTACCTCGTCGGGATCACGGTGCACGGCTCCGCCAGTCGCCCCCGGGTCGACGGTGAGTGCTCGTGCCCGGTGGGGTGGAACTGCAAGCACGTGGTCGCCGTCCTGCTGACCGCGCGCGACGCCCGCGACGCCCGCGAGGACCGGCCGGTCCCGGGCCGGCCTCCGGTCGCCCGGGTGCCGGACCTGGTGCCCGCCTGGCGCCCACCGCCGCCCGTCGCGCCAGCACCGCCGAGCTGGGGCCAGCTGCTCGACGGGGCCCTGGCCGACCCGCGGGGCTCCGCCGTGGGAGAACCGTCACCGCTGGCCCTGCAGGTCGAGCTTCGGGCACCCGACCCGGTGGGCCCGGGGCGGGGCTACGTCCTGCCCCCGACGGTGCTCCTCCGCCCGCTGCGTCGCGGAGCCCGGGACAACTGGGTCAAGACCGGCGCCACCTGGAACGACGTGCCGTCGCTGCGCTTCTCCGGTCGCTTCGACGCCGAGCAGGTCGCGGTGCTCCACGAGCTGCGCGACCTGCGCAGCATGAGTGCGCACTACGCCCGGGCCGGTGACGGACTCGACGTGGCCGACCTCGGCTCCGCGCTGTGGCCGTTGCTGCGCCGCGTGCGCGAGTCCGGCCTGGTCGTCGTGCCGGTCGCACCCCTGCACTCGCTCGTCCTCGACGAGGAGGTCGCGCTCGACCTCGACGTGCGCGACGTCGGCGAGGAGACGCTCGTCGAGGTGGTGGTGCGCGGCCGCGAGCGCCCGCCCGGCAGCCGGTTGCGGGTCTACGGCGAGCCCGGCCACGGGGTGCTGCTGGTCGAGCCCGCCCAGGAGGGCCGCGGTCGCTGGACGGCCCGGCTCGCACCGCTGTCCCACCGCCCCACCCATGCCGTACGCCGCCTCGCCGACCAGCCCGAGCCGGTGCGGGTGCCCGCGGCGGACCGTGAGCGGTTCCGCTCGGCGTACCTCCCGCGGCTGCGGCGCAGGGCGCCGGTCGTCTCCAGCGACGAGTCCGTGGCGCTGCCGGAGGTCCCGGTGCCGCGGCTCGTGCTCGGGGTCACCTGGCGCGCCGCCGACCGGGTCGGCCTGTCCTGGCACTGGCGCTACGCGGCGGCAGGCCGCACCCGGGAGTGCGGCCTGCACGCCGAGGACACCCTCGACGACCTGCGCGACCCGGCCGCCGAGCGCGCGGTCCTGGCGTCGCTCGACCTCGACGAGCACGGCCACCGGCTGCTGCGTCGCGCCGGGGCGGGCTCGCCGCTGCTGGCCGACGTGCTGCTGGGCCGCGGCGACGTGCTGACCTTCGTCCACCGGGTGCTGCCCGGGCTGGAGGCCGGCGGTGCGGTGCTGGTGGAGGAGCACGGATCGCGGCCGGACTACCGCGAGGCGGTCGAGGACCCGCAGATCCGCTTCGAGGTGGTCGAGCGGACCGAGGACGACGGACCTGACGCGGACGGCCCCACCGACTGGCTCGACCTCGAGGTGGTGATCGAGGTCGACGACGAGCAGGTGCCGCTGGCCACGGTCCTCGAGGCGCTGACCCTCGAGCACGAGGTGGTGTTCCTGCCCAGCGGGCGCTACGTGCGCACCGACCACCCGGCCCTGACCCGGCTGGCCGAGACGGTGCGGGCCGCGGGGGAGATCGTCCCGAGCCCGAAGGAGGACGGCCGCCTCCGCGTGTCCCACCACGACCTCGGCAGCTGGGGCGAGCTGGCCGAGCTCGGGATCGTGGACCGTCAGGCCGCGCAGTGGGTGCGCTCGGCACGGGCGCTGCGCGACCTCGCCGAGCTCCCGCAGGTCGAGCCGACCGGGCTGACCAGCGCGCTGCGGCCCTACCAGCTCGACGGCTTCCGCTGGCTGGCCTTCCTGTGGGAGAGCGGCCTGGGCGGGGTGCTCGCCGACGACATGGGGCTGGGCAAGACGCTGCAGACCCTGGCCCTGGTCCGCCACGCCACGGCACGCGGCTCGGGCCGGTTCCTCGTCGTGGCGCCGACCAGCGTGGTGCCGGGCTGGGTCTCCGAGGCGGCCCGCCACGTGCCCGGGCTGCGGGTGCGCGCGGTGACCGGCACGGCGCGCAAGCGCGGCACCACGATCGCGGAGGAGGCGGAGGGCGTCGACGTGCTGGTGACGTCGTACACGCTGCTGCGTCTGGAGGCCGAGGCCTATGCGGCGCTCGAGTGGGGCGGGCTGGTGCTGGACGAGGCGCACCAGGTCAAGAACCACCAGGGCAAGACCTACAAGGCGGTGCGCTCCCTCGACGTGCCGTTCCGGCTCGGGTTGACCGGCACCCCCTTCGAGAACCGGCTGATGGAGCTGTGGTCGCTGCTCTCGATCGTGACGCCGGGTCTCTACCCGTGGCCGAGGGCGTTCGTGGAGCAGGTGGTGAACCCGGTCGAGAAGCGCGGCGACGCCGAGGCGCTGGCCCGCTTCCGTCGGCGCATCCGGCCCTTCCTGCTGCGCCGCACCAAGGAGCTGGTCGCCGCCGACCTGCCGCCCAAGCAGGAGCAGGTGCTCGAGGTGGCGCTGGAGACCAAGCACCGCAAGGTCTACGACGCCCACCTCCAGCGCGAGCGGCAGGAGGTGCTGGGGCTGGTGGAGGACTTCGAGCGCAACCGGATCGCGATCTTCGGCGCTCTGACCCGGCTGCGCCAGCTCAGCCTCGACCCGGCCCTGGTCGACACGGCGCACGAGGGGATCGGCTCGGCCAAGACCGACGTGCTCGTCGACCACCTGCACGAGCTGGCCGCCGAGGGGCACCGGGCGCTGGTGTTCAGCCAGTTCACCGGCTTCCTCACGAGGGTCCGCGCGCGCCTGGAGGTCGAGGGCATCGCCTCGACCTACCTCGACGGCAGCACCCGCGACCGGGCCGCGGTGCTGGAGGAGTTCCGCACCGGCGACGCCCCGGTCTTCCTCATCAGCCTCAAGGCCGGCGGGGTCGGGCTGACCCTGACCGAGGCCGACTACGTGTTCGTCCTCGACCCCTGGTGGAACCCCGCGGTCGAGGCGCAGGCCGTCGACCGCGCCCACCGGATCGGCCAGCAGCGACCGGTGCACGTCTACCGGCTGGTCGCCACCGACACGATAGAGGAGAAGGTCATGGAGCTGAAGGCGCGCAAGGCCGCGCTGTTCCAGCAGGTCGTCGACGGCGACGGGGCGCTGTCGGGCGCGGTCACCGCCGACGACGTGCGGGCGCTCTTCGGAGCCTGACCCTGGGTCCGGGCCGAGTGCTCAGACCTTCTTCTTGCCCACGACGGCCTCGGCGGTGCCGACGAGGAGCACGGCCGCGATGACGGCGAAGACGAAGCCGAGGAAGTCCAGCTCCCAGATGTCGCCGGTGCCGATGAGGCTCGCGAGCACGCCGCCGATCAGCGCGCCCACGACCCCGAGGCCCAGTGTGCCGAGGATGCCCAGGGCCTGGCGGCCGGGCTTGATGAGACGCGCGAGCACGCCGATGACCATGCCGATGAACAGGAGTCCGAGGATCTGCATGGACCCGACGCTACGCGGGGCGTCCCCGGCGCGGACCACCCGCGCGCGCGACCGGAGGGTCGCGGCGGCGATGATGGCCCGGTGAGGTGCGGGTACTTCGAGGCGGGCGCGTGCCGATCGTGCACGTGGATGGGCGAGCCGTACACCGAGCAGCTGGCTCGCAAGACCTCCGCCACCCGCGAGGTCCTCGAGGCCGTCGGCGACGGCGCCGCCGTGGCGCACGCGGTGTGGGAGGACCCCGCCGCCAGCCTCGAGCAGGGCTTCCGCAACAAGGCCAAGATGGTGGTCGCCGGCAGCGTCGAGGAGGCGACGCTGGGCATCCTGGGTCCGCTGGGGGACGGTGTCGACCTGCGGCACTGCGGCCTCCACGAGCCCGGCCTGCACGCAGCCCTGCCGGTGCTGGCCGACCACGTCCGGCAGGCCGGCCTGACGCCGTACGACGTGCCCGCGCGGCGGGGCGAGCTCAAGCACCTGGTGGTGACCGTGTCGCCGGACGGCCAGCTGATGGTGCGCTGGGTGCTGCGCTCGACCGAGGCGCTGCCCCGGCTGCGCAAGCACCTGCCCGCGCTGCTCGACGCGCTGCCGGTCGCGGTCGCCTCGGCCAACATCCAGCCCGAGCACAAGGCGGTGCTCGAGGGGCCGCAGGAGCTGGTGCTGACCAGCCAGGAGACGCTGCCGATGCGGCTCGGGGTTCCGGGCGCGGAGGCCGTCGTGCTGCAGCTGCGGCCGCAGTCGTTCTTCCAGACCAACACGCTCGTGGCGACCGAGCTCTACGCCACCGCCCGGCGGTGGGTGGTGGGCCTGGGGCTGGGCGAGGTGTGGGACCTCTACAGCGGGGTCGGCGGGTTCGCGCTGCACCTGGCGGGGGAGGGGCGCGCGGTCACCGGCGTCGAGATCAGCGAGGAGGCGGTGCGGGGTGCGCAGCGCGCGGCCGCCCTGGCCGACCTGCGGGCCGAGTTCGTGGCCGGCGACGCCGTGGCGTGGGCACAGGGTCAGGCGGGCCGTCCCAACCTGCTGGTCGTGAACCCGCCCCGCCGCGGTCTCGGCCCCGACCTCAGCCGGTGGGTGGAGGGCTCCGGGGTGCCGCACCTGCTCTACTCCAGCTGCCACAGCGGGTCGCTGGCCCGCGACCTCGCGGCGATGCCGTCCTACGCCGTGGAGCGGGTGCGGGTGCTGGACATGTTCCCCCAGACCACCCACCACGAGGTGCTGGTGCTCCTGCGCCGTCGGTAGCGTCGACCGCATGGCAGCACACGACTCGGGCATGGACCAGCGCACCCTCGGAAGCACCGGCCGCACCGTGTCGGCCATCGGCCTCGGCACCTGGCAGCTGGGCGCCGACTGGGGCGAGGTGAGCGAGTCCGACGCCCGCGCGGTCCTGGAGGCGGCCGTCGACTCCGGGGTGACGCTGCTGGACACCGCCGACGTGTACGGCGATGGGCGCAGCGAGCAGCTGATCGGCTCCTTCCTCCGGGACCGGGGTGCCGACCACGGCGTGACCGTGGCCACCAAGATGGGCCGGCGCGTGGACCAGGTGCCCGAGAACTACCGCCTCGAGCACTTCCGCGAGTGGACCGACCGCTCGCGACGCAACCTCGGCGTCGACACCCTCGACCTGGTGCAGCTGCACTGCCCGCCCTCGGAGACGATCACCGATGACGCCACCTGGGAGGCCCTCGACACCCTGGTCGCCGACGGGGCGGTCGCTGCCTACGGCGTCTCGGTCGAGACCTGCGACCAGGCGCTGGCCGCGATCGCCCGCCCCGGTTGCGCCAGCGTGCAGATCATCCTCAACGCCTTCCGGCTCAAGCCGCTCGAGCAGGTCCTGCCCGCGGCCCGGGCCGCGGGCGTCGGCATCCTCGCGCGGGTGCCGCTGGCCTCGGGCCTGCTGAGCGGGAGGTACGACGAGGACACCTCCTTCGCCGAGGACGACCACCGCCACTACAACCGCGACGGCAGCGCCTTCGACGTCGGCGAGACCTTCTCCGGGGTCGACTACCGCACCGGTGTCGACGCGGCCCGGGAGTTCTCCGCCCTCGTGCGCGAGCACGGTCCCGAGGGCGCGACCCCCGCCCAGGTGGCGCTGGCCTGGTGCGCCCAGGCCGACGGCGTGACCTCGGTGATCCCGGGCGCCCGCAACCCCGAGCAGGCGCGGGCCAACGCTGCGGCAGGCTCGTTGCCGGCCCTCTCGCCGGCGCTGCTCAGCGGTGTGCAGGAGCTCTACGACCGCCGGCTGCGTGAGCAGGTCCACAGCCGCTGGTGACCCCGTCGACCCGGGTGCCGCGGGGTCGCGCGGCGACGTAGTCTCGCACCCGTGGCCGAGGACTACTGCGAGCACTGCGACCTCCCGTTCTCCACGTGCATCCACGGGCGGCCGCCGGCCCCCGAGCCGGTGAAGGCGCCGCCGAAGGCCTCGCCGGTACGGCGGAGCACCACGAGCGCGAGCGGCTCGACCTCCCGCACCACGTCCCGGTCCGCGTCGGCTCCCGCGCCCGTCCGGACGGCCCCGCGACGGCGTACGGACAAGGCGGAGTTCAAGCCCGTCATCGTCGAGGTGCTGCAGGAGGCCGGTGGCGAGCAGGAGGCCGACCTGGTGTTGGCGGCGCTCGAGGAGCGGCTCGCCGAGGTGCTGAAGCCCGGCGACCACGAGACCGGCCCGACCGGCGAGGTCCGCTGGCGCACCGCCGCCCGCTGGGCCCGCAAGGAGCTCGCCGACGACGGCCTCCTCGTCGCCCCGCAGCCGGGTGTCTGGGCGTTGACCGACGAGGGGATGCGCAGCCTGTAGCCGGGGTAGTCCGAATCACTTCTGATGCTCAGCTCGAGCCGAGCATCAGAAGTGATTCGGACTACCCCGCCGAGCGCCCCACCTCCACCGCGACCTCCGCGCCCAGGCCCACCCCGGGCGCGAGGGGGAGGTCGTCGCCGGACCAGAACATCCCGGGGTCGTAGTAGTTCGTGGGCAGGTGGTCCGGCAGCAGGCCCATCGCGACGTACGTCGCCGCGACGACCTCCGCGCAGTAGGTCAGCTCCGCGGGTGCCTGGCGGCGCACGCGGCCGCGGGCCCAGCGCCCGACGAGCTTGGCAGTGCTCGGGAACGGCGTGCCGTCGAGGCGCGCGATCGTGCGGAGCACCGCGTCCTCCATCGCCGGGGTGATGCCGTCAGGACCCGGGTCGAGCTGGCGCAGCCAGGCCTGCTGGTCGTAACGGTCGTGCCACTGCACGACGGCCGCGCGCAGGTCGTGCAGCTGCACGCCGCGCTGGTGCTGGCCGGTCCACACGTCGACCAGGCCCTTGCCGAGCTCGGCGTGCCACATCAGTGGCGGCAGGTCGTCGAGGACCACCGCCATGCCGACGTGGTTGACCGGGGCGTTGGTGAGGACCCGGATAGCGTGGTCGGCGGTCGAGCGGCCGCGGAAGAGCCACAGGTCGCCGGTGCGGGTCAGGTCCACGGCCCGGTCGAGGTCGATCCGGCTGTCGGGTCGCATGGGAGGAGTCTGGGCCATGGGTCTGCTGGGTGGGGGACGGGACGGCGCGGGACGGCTCGGAGGCGCAGGACGCGGGCGTCTCTGGAAGGTCCTCGGCGTCGCCGGGCTCGCCGGGGTAGCCGCGACCGGGGCCGTCGTCGCGCGCGACCACCGCCGGCGTACCCAGATGTCGCCCGACGAGGTCCGCGACCGGCTCCGCGAGCGGCTGGCCGCGGCCGAGGATTCCGAGAGCTGAGCGGCCCCTGCGGCGGGATACTCCGAACGAGATGTCACCCTCAGCTCGAGCTGAGGGTGAGAAGGAGTTCGGACTACCCCGCGTCGCACCCTACTGCCCCACCATCGCCCCGACCCGGGTCGGGCTGAACCCCGGGAACACCGCGGCGGTGGAGGCCGTGGTGCGGGCCCGGACCACCTCGGCGAGGACGGAGCGGTAGTCGGTGGTGACGGCCAGGTCGGCGTCGTGCGCCTTGACCAGACCGGGCCAGGTGCCGTGGTACCCGCCCTTGACCCCGGCACCGACGAGGAACATGACGTTGCCCCAGCCGTGGTCGGTGCCGTAGTTGTCGTTCTCCACGACGCGACGGCCGAACTCGGAGACCGTCACCAGCGTGACCCGGTCGGCGTGCGGGCCGAGGTCGGTGAAGAACGCGGCGATCGCCTCGGCCAGCTGCGAGGCGTTGGTGCGCATCCGGCCCCACGAGAGCGTGCCGATGTCGGTGTGCATGTCCCAGTCGCCCTGGTCGACGGTCACCAGCGAGACGCCGACGTCGCCGCGGATCGTGCGCGAGACCGAGGAGAGCGCCTTGGCCAGGTCCGTGTTCGGGTACGACGAGGTGCGGTCGGCCTGGGCCTGTGCCGGTGCGATGTCCTCGACCGCGGCCATCGCGGCGCGCAGGCCCGGTGCGAGCGGGTTGCGGGAGGAGCCCCACATCGTCCCGAGCGAGCGCACCCGCTCCCCGGTGGGGTCCCACTTGTCGTCGCCGGCGATGCCGACCTTGTCCAGCCGGCGGAAGCCCATGATCGGCTCGGGCCCGTAGAACGCGCCGGGGGTGTCGCCGACGGCCAGGCCCTGCAGCGGGGAGGAGCCGGGCAGCTCCCCGAGGAGCCGGTTCAACCAGCCGATCCGCTGGGTCGAGCCGGGGGCGGCGTCCTCGACCAGCTCCATCGCGGCGAAGTGCGAGCGGTTGGGCACCGCCATGCCGGTGGCGTGCACGGCGGCGACCTTGCCCGCGGTCCACAGCGGCACCAGGGCCTTCAGGGCGGGGTTGAGGCCGAAGAAGTCGTCGCGGACCAGCAGCTGGTCGGCGGCGACGGCGATCCGCGGGCGCGCCTGGTAGTAGACCGGGTCGCCGTGGGGGACCACGAGGGAGAGCCCGTCGGCGGCACCGCGCAGGGACAGCACCACGACCACGTTGCCGGTGGCGTCGGCGGCCGCGGCGCTGCGCCCCATCGAGACCACGGCGGAGCCGACGGTGAAGGAGGCCCCGGCGACGCCGAGACCGCGTAGGAAGCCGCGTCGACTGACGTCCGCACCGAGGAACTCGGGGCAGCCGCAGGCGCCGGCGGAGGCTGGGGAGTGGGAGGTCGTGGTCACCGCGCTCACCGTTCGTAGTGGAGGGGGTGGTCGAGGAAGGCCCCGAGCAGCCGGTTGAAGCGCCACTTGACCAGGGCGTGGTCGGCGGTGATCACCTCGGTGGGCGGCAGGGTCAGGGCGGTGCACATGGCCTTGAGCACTCCCGAGCTCGAGGGGCGGCCGTGGAGGCGGCGCGAGAGGTGGTCGACCAGCTCGGCGAAGCTGATCGGCAGCTCGGGGACCCAGTCCAGGGGCTGTCGGTAGGTCACGCCCTTCGAGGGCCACCAGCCCCCGGCCAGGGACCAGTGGACCTCCATCGAGGCCAGCGCCCGGGCCGGGGTGGCCCATGCCCGGTTGTCCATCGGCTGGCCGTCGGGTCGCGGCCACTCCATCGGGGCCAGGCCGATCGTCGAGGACTGCCACAGCACGGCGTTGGCCGCGTCCTCGTCACCCCGGGGGCGCGCCACCTCGGCGCCGAGGGCGCGGTAGGTGGCGACGAGGTCCTCGGAGGGGTCGCGCAGCTTCGCCCCGCGCGCGCCCTTGAACTCGGTCGAGCGCACGAGCTCGCGCAGGACCGGGGCGATCGCGGTGCCGTGGGCCAGGTAGACCTGCGCGAGCCGCTCGACCAGCGCCGCGGGCGGGTCGTCGCGCACGAACTTCACCGCGAGCCGGCGCGCCAGGCGCCGCGCGGTCTCGGGTCGTCGTGCGAGGTGGGCCAGGTAGCGGCGTACGAGGTCACGGCCGTCGGGGTCGGAGTTGGGGTCGGCGAAGTCGCCCACCCTCACGGGCCCGGTCCAGTGGTCCTCGGGCCGGTAGGACGCCTGCCACGAGCGGTACACGTCGACGCGGTAGCCGGTCAGGATGCGCGCGGACGCCTTGACGTCGTCCTCGGTGTAGGCGCGGACGCCGACCGTGTGCAGCTCCAGCAGCTCGCGGCCGAGGTTCTCGTTGGGCGCACGCTTGGTCGAGGTCGCCTGGTCGAGGTACATCAGCATCGCCGGGTGCGTGACCGCCTCGAGCAGCATCTCGTCGAAGCGGCCCAGGGCGTGGCGGCGGATCACGTCGCCGTAGGAGGAGCGCCAGGTCGCATGGGCGTCCCCGATCGCGGCCACGTGCAGGTGCGACTCGAAGAACTCCGTCATCACCTCGAGCACCTGCCGCGGCGAGGTCATCCGCCGCACCAGCAGTCGGCGGCCGTAGTCCCACATCACCTCCCACGACCCGCGCACGTCCTCGACCTGCCGCTTCCACACGGTCGCGGCGTCCAGGTGCAGGTCGGGCCACCAGTCGCCCAGGGCGGCGTCAGCGGCCGGGTCGTCGTACGCCGTCGCCAGCTGCCGGTCGAACCAGGCGAGGCCCCCGCCAGCGGCGCGCACCTCCGCCACCAGCTCGGGTGTCGTGCCGTAGCTGAAGCGGCTGACCACGTGGCGGTCGGCGGCGCTGAGCACCGGGGTGGCGGCGTACCGGGCAGGGCGGTACTTCTTGCGTGGAGCGGGCACGGGGGCGTTCCTCACGGCGGGGGGTCCGAGAGCGACCCGGCCGGGGTCCGCCGGGGAGCGGTTCCACTGTCCCTGCTGGTTGCCTCGGGTGTCGCGCGATCGGGCGCCTCCTACCCCTTGGGGCATCGAGATTGACCCGAAAGGACTACATGGGTGGTTCGTCACCTGGCCCGCGTGGTGCCTGGCGTCCGCGGTCCCTGGACCACAGAAGGAGCCGGTCAGCGGCGCCACGGGCCTGTGGTACTTCCCCGGCATGTTCATCCTCGTCGGCCCGATCATCTGGTTCGTCAAGACCAACGGCGCGCTCAACGACTACTGGAAGTCGCTCGGCGCCCAGGGCTGAGCCGGCCCGTCGCTGCGGCCCGTCACCTCTCAGGGGTGGCGGGCCGTCGTGCTGCCCGGAGCAGATCGGTCAGATGTCCCACAGGTGCCGGCTGCCCGGCACCAGGTCGAGGTCGCGGTCGGCGCCGATCCGGCTGACGCTGGCCATCAGCTCGCTCATCCGCCGCGACAGCTCCGCGTCGTCGCCACCGCTGCCGTAGAACGCGTGCACGTCGTGCATGCCGGCGGTCGGGAAGAGCTCCTCGACCAGGGCGTCGACGTGCGGCGGGTCGGGGTGCGAGCCGGGCAGCGGGGCCACGCAGCGGTGCTGGAGGTACGCCGTCGTCGCCTGCGTCCGGATCGCGATCGGCGTGTGCTCGACCAGCCACCGGTGCAGCCAGGTCTCCTCGTCGAGCTCGGCCGGCCGGCGCAGCACCGCGGTGTTGGCCAGCGCGTCGGCCCGCGACCCGTCGTAGGTCTCCGCGGGGTCGACCCGCCGGCGCTCCTCGACCAGCCAGCCGGCCGTCGTGGCACGCGCGGCCAGCACCCGGGCGGCGGCCTCGGGGTCCGGGCCCCACACGCTCACCACCGCCCCGATCGGGTCGCCGGTGCCGAAGCGCAGTGCCGGCGCGACGTGCTCGTCGTCGAGGTTGACCTGCAGCCGCAGCGCGCCTGCCGACCGCAGCTCCTTGCGGAGCGCGGCATCGGTGAGCGTCGCGGGGAGGTCCTCGCCCCACGCCAGGAACATCGCCTTCGGGGTGCCCGCAGGCAGCCAGGTCGTCACCCGGCCAGCGTAGTAGAACGTGTTCTTCCTGGGCGGTTCCCTGACGACCCGGCCCGGGCGTGCCTGGCCGGGCGCCCGGGCCGGGTGGTCGGTGGTACCGGCGCTCAGGCGGTGGCGGGCAGGTCGTCGAGGGGCAGCGGGACGACCCGGTCCGGAGTCGCGAGGTGCACCAGGTCAGTGGGGACCCCGCCGCGTCGGCACGCCGCCTGGACCTCCGCGGCCCACCGACGGTCGGTCGCGTCGACCGGGTGGGAGCCCGGACGTGACCGGGCCACCGCGACCCGGCCGTCGGGGGCCAGGTCGTCCAGCAGGTGGCGGAGCATGTGGACCAGGGAGTCCAGCTCGCGCGGGTCCGGTTCCTCCGGGCAGCCCTCGAGCTCGACCAGCCCGGGCACCGGGTGGTCCTGCTCGTCGATGAGCAGCAGCCACAGGCTGTGCCGGTCCAGCTGCTCGCGCTCGAGCAGGTGCCGCCACGTGCGCAGCAGCCGCACCTGGTCGTCGACCACCACGAGGTCCGAGGGGTCGAGCGGGTCGAGGGGGTCCAGGGGGTCGGGGTCGTGCGGGTCTGGGTCGTGCGGGTCTGGGTCGATGAGGTCCGAGAAGTCCATGCCCCGCAGCCTGCACCGCTCCGGCGTACGGCGTCGGGCGTCATCCACAGGGGCGGCGTCCGGGCGTGGCCGGGTTTGTCGGCTACCCCACGAACCCGGCCACGGTGGTCGGAACCTCTGCCGTGGCGCTCCCGGGTCCGTCGGCCACCCGACGAATCTGGCGACTCGCCGCCCCCTCACAGCACCGAGCGGTACACCTCGACCGTCCGCTCGGCGATCGCCGACCAGCCGAAGGACTCGACCGCCCGGGCGCGACCGGCGCGCCCCATGCCCGCCGCCCGGTCCGGGTCGGAGACGACCTCGAGGAGGGCGGCGGCGAAGTCGGCGACGTACCGCTCGGGGTCCAGGGGCGTGCCGGTGCCGTCGTCAGCCTGCTCGATCGGCACGAGCACGCCGGTGGTGCCGTCGACGACCACCTCGGGGATGCCGCCGGTGGCCGTGGCGACGACCGCGGTCTCGCAAGCCATCGCCTCGAGGTTGACGATGCCGAGCGGCTCGTAGATCGAGGGGCAGGCGAAGGCGGTGGCGCCCGACAGCAGCGCGACCACGTCGGCGCGCGGCAGCATCTCGGGGATCCACACGACGCCCCCGTCGGAGCCGGAGCCCGAACCGCGACCGGCCCGTAGCGAGGCGACGAGCGCTTCGACCTCGGCCAGGATCTCGGGGGTGTCCGGCGCCCCGGCGCACAGCACGACCTGCACCTCTGGCGGCAGCTCGGCGCAGGCGCGCAGGAAGAGCGGCAGCCCCTTCTGTCGGGTGATCCGGCCGACGAAGACGACCGAGGGCCGGTCCGGGTCGACCCCCAGCCGGCGGCACGCGTCGGGGTCGGGCCGCGGCGACCACAGCGCGGTGTCGATGCCGTTGTGCACGGTGTGCACCCGGGCCGGGTTGATCGCGGGGTAGGAGCGCAGCACGTCCTCGCGCATCGCCGCCGACACCGCGATGACGGCAGCCGCGGACTCGTACGCCGTCCGCTCGACCCAGGACGAGAGCCGGTAGCCCCCGCGGAGCTGCTCGGCCTTCCACGGTCGCAGCGGCTCGAGGGAGTGGGCGGTGACCACGTGCGGCACGTCGTGCAGCAGCGCGGCCAGGTGGCCGGCGTGGTTGGCGTACCACGTGTGGCTGTGCACCACGTCGGTCCCGGCGCACGCGTCGGCCATCGCGAGGTCGACGCCCATGGTCCGCAGCGCGGCGTTGGCCCCGGCGAGCGACTCCGGCTCGGCGTACGACGACGTCAGCTCCTCCGAGCGCTGCGCGCCGAACGCGTGCACGCGGGCCTCGACGTCGTCGCGGTCGCGGAGCGCGCGGACGAGCTCGGCCACGTGCACCCCCGCGCCGCCGTAGATCTCCGGGGGGTACTCCTTGGTCAGCACGTCGACTCGCACGACCCCGAACCTACTCCCGCGGGTCGGCCGCGGATAACGTGACGGCATGAGCGCCAGCGCAGGCCGCAAGAAGGTCCTCGCCATCGTCCTGGCCGGAGGTGAGGGCAAGCGGCTGATGCCGCTGACCGCCGACCGCGCCAAGCCGGCGGTGCCGTTCGCCGGCATCTACCGGCTGATCGACTTCGCGCTGTCGAACGTCGTGAACTCGGGCTACCTCAAGGTCGTCGTGCTCACGCAGTACAAGTCGCACAGCCTGGACCGCCACGTCACCCAGACCTGGCGGATGTCGACGATGCTCGGCAACTACGTCGCCCCGGTGCCGGCCCAGCAGCGCGTCGGCAAGCACTGGTACCTCGGCTCCGGCGACGCGATCTACCAGTCGCTCAACCTCATCCGCGACGAGCAGCCCGACATCGTGGTCGTGGTCGGCGCCGACCACGTCTACCGGATGGACTTCTCCCAGATGGTCGCCCAGCACGTGGAGTCCGGCGCGGCCTGCACGGTCGCCGCGATCCGTCAGCCGATCGCGCTGGCCGACCAGTTCGGCGTCATCGACGTGCACGCCGAGGAGCCCTCGCGCATCCGCGAGTTCCTCGAGAAGCCCACCGACCCCGTCGGTCTCCCCGACAGCCCTGGCGAGGTGCTGGCCTCGATGGGCAACTACGTCTTCGACGCCGACGCGCTGGTCGAGGCCGTCACCCGCGACTCCAGCACCACCGGCTCCAAGCACGACATGGGCGGCGACATCGTCCCGGCCTTCGTGCGCCGCTCGCAGGCGGGCGTCTACGACTACAAGGACAACGTGGTGCCGGGCGCGACGGCGCGCGACCAGGGCTACTGGCGCGACGTCGGGACGCTGCGCTCCTACTACGAGGCCCACATGGACGTCGTCTCCCCGATGCCGGTCTTCAACCTCTACAACACCGAGTGGCCCGTCTACACCTCCTACGGCCCCCAGCCCCCGGTGAAGCTGGTGCAGGGCGCCGGTGGCTCCCCGGCCACCACCGACGAGGCCGTGCTCTCCCCGGGCGTCGTGGTCAGCGGCGGGACGGTCAGCCGCTCGGTGCTCTCGCCCGACGTGCGGGTCGAGGACGGCGCCGAGGTCACCGGGTCGGTGCTGCTGCACGGCGTCGTGGTCGGCGAGGGCGCGGTCGTGCGCAACACCATCCTCGACAAGAACGTCGTCGTGCCGCCGGGCGCGAGCATCGGCGTCGACCCCGAGGCCGACCGCGAGCGCGGGTTCCTGGTCACCGAGGGCCTCACCGTCCTCGGCAAGGACCAGCCGTTCCCCTCGTGACCCTCGCGACCCTGCCCAGCCCGACCTCCCGATGACCGAGCGACCACGCTTCTCGCGCGCCGAGCTGGAGTCCTTCCGCGACGCCGAGGTCCCCGACCTGCTCGCGGGACCGGGCGACCCGCCGACCCGGCTGCTCTTCGTCGGCATCAACCCCGGCCTGTGGACCGCGGCCACGCAGACCCACTTCGCCCACCCGGGCAACCGTTTCTACCCCGCGCTGCTGCGTGCGGGCGTCATCACCGAGCCGGTCGACGCCGCCGCCGGGATGAGCGAGGAGGACCGGAACCGGTTCCGGGCCCGCGGCATCGGCATCACCAACCTCGTGAGGCGGGCGACGGCGAAGGCCTCCGAGCTGACTGCCGCCGAGCTGCGCGAGGGCGGGGCCGAGCTGGTGCGCCTCGTCGAGCACGTGCGACCCCGGGTGGTCGCGGTCGCCGGCATCACGGCGTACCGCCAGGCCTTCGCGCTCCCGAAGGCCGTCCCGGGGCGGCAGCCGGGGCCGATCGGGTCCGCCGAGCTGTGGGTGGTGCCGAACCCCAGCGGGCTCAACGCGCACGAGACCGTCGCGACCCTGGCCGAGGCGTACGCCGAGGTGGGGCGGGCGGCCGGGCTGCTGCCGCCGCAGCGCTGAGGCCGCCGGGCCTCGCGGGGCAGCCGCTCAGCCGCGGCGGACGACGAGGGCGTTGGCGACGTTGCGCAGCACGGAGTCCGAGGGGTCGTTGAGGACCCGCAGCGTGCCGGAGCGGCGACCCACCATCGTGGTGGACCCGCCACCGTCGAGGTTGAGCGCCTCGTCGGCACCGAGGTCCTGCATCATCCGGGCGAGCTCGACCATGGTGTAGCCGCGGCTCTCCTCGGAGCGGCCGTCGACGGCCAGCAGCAGCACCTCGTTGGTGTCGCGGTCGATCCCGACGGCGGTGCGAGGGTGCATCTCGGCGTCGTCGACGACCATGACCTGGCCGTCGTCGATGAGCAGCTTGGAGCCGGTGATCACCAGCTGGGGTCGGCCCCGCAGCCACCACGACACGTGCGCAGGCCCACGCCCGAGCTTGCGCAGCTCGACCGCTCCCGGGCCGCGCCCGACGAGGACCAGGCCCCGGATCTCGCGACCGGGCCGGAGCTTGCCGCGGTTGGCCACGACCCGCCCGTCGCGGATCTCCACCATCCGGATGTCGCGCTCCTGGCCCTGGGTCACGGCGTAGCCGGGTGAGCGGCCCCACCGCGGCGTGTACACACCGATGCCGCCGGGCAGCACGAAGTGGCTGTTGACGTTGGTGACCCGCGCACCGGGGCGCTCGCGGATCCGTCCGGTGAAGGTGACCTCGCCGAACTGCGGGCGCCCCTTCCGGGTCAGGTAGAAGCCCTGGTTCCACCCCGTCTCGCGGGCGTTCATCAGGCCGCTGCGCGGGGAGGCGCTCACGCCGAGCGGTGCGCCGGTGCGGCCGATGTCGTAGAAGTCGCCGTTGACGGCGGCCAGCACGCCGTTGCGACGCGCCATCGTCAGCACGTCCTCGACCGCGGCGACCCGGCCGGGGTTGACCACGTCCAGCCGCACGCCCGGGGTGTCGAGGTCGACCGCCAGCAGGTGCGCCTGGACCGGCCCGCGCGCGTCGGTCTGGCCCCACCGGGTGTAGGTGACGCCCGGACCCATCGGCGTGGCGACCGGAGTGGTGCGGCGCAGCGGGATCCGGTCGCCCGGCGGCACGTACGGCGCGATCGGGCCGCGCTCGCGGTCCGAGGTGTGCCGCGTGTGCCCGCTGTCGCCGAAGGTCGCGACCCGCCGGTCCTGGTCCCGGCGCGGGTCGCCGCTGCCGTCACCCGCGCCCGTGCCTGCCCCCGCGCCGGTGGCCCCGGGCAGTCCGGTCGCCACGAGACCGCTCAGCGCCAAGGCGGCGAGAGCAGCGCGGATCGACCGGGAGGACACCCGCAGGATGGTACGTGAGTGACAGGAGTGACGTCAGGCCCACGCGGCCCGCCGGGTTGGCAGGAGGGTGTCGCGGTCAGCGTCGGGGCAGGTGGACGACCACGTCCTCGAGCAGCACCGCCGCCGCCGTCCGGCTGCCCATCCCCACGAAGGTGTCGCTCAGCGGGCTGGCCATCAGGAACAGCGACTGGCCCTCCGGCACCTCGACACCCACCGCGGGCAGCTCGATCCGGACCTCTTCGCCGACCATCGGCAGGTCGGCGCGGAAGGGCATCACGTTGTTCTGCACCAGCACCGCGTCGGCGGGCGAGGTGCCCACGGCCAGGCCGTAGAACGCACGGGAGTCCACGCCGAGGGTCGTGGCCAGGGCCGTGAGGTGGCTGTTGCCGGTGACGCTCAGCGGACCGGCCGCGATCTCGGTGGCGATCGGGACCCCGGCGGTGGCCGAGGTGGCGACGGTGCCGATCGGGACCTCTCGGGTGGGGGTGACGCTGCGGGTGGTGAGGCAGGTGCTGTCGGGAGTGGCGATGTGGAAGCGGCCGTAGCCCTTGAGCGTCTTCTCCCCGCCGCGCAGCGCGCGGTCGAGGAAGGCCAGCGTCAGGTCGGTGAAGTCGCCGCCGGCCAGCTGCTCCGCGCACGGGTCGGAGTCGACGGACACACCCGCAGGCAGGACGGCTGGCAGGACGTGGCCGCCGTTGTAGGCGGTGAAGATGCTCTTCTTGCGCGCCTGCTTCGTCAGCGCCACCTGCCAGTTGGTCAGGGCCTGCTCCAGCGGGAAGAGGGTGTCGGTCGTGCCCTGGCCGAAGAGGACCGGGACGTCGATCCTCCGGCCCTGCGCGACCTGATGCTTCGGGCCGTTCTTGGCCATGAAGGTAACCATGTCCTCGGTGCCAGGGACCGATCCGTCGGGCCAGGTGCCGGTCGCGACGCCCTCGAGCAGCGCCTTGTAGACGTTGGGCGGCAGCGCGTCGCTGGGCACCGCGGCGGCGACGAGGGCCAGCACCCATTCCAGGCGGACGATGTTGCTCGGGGCGAGACTCTCGTTGAGGTCGTGCCAGGTGATCTCGGGGACCAGGGCGTCGACCACCTGGCGACCGGTCGCCCCGATCTCCTCGAAGGCCATCAGGAACTGGTACCCGCCGCCGTACGAGCCGCCGATCGCGCCGATCCGCGGGTCGCCCGGGGCGTCCTGGATGACCCAGGGGAGCTCGCTGACCAGGTCGACCAGGCCCTGGACGTCCTTGCCCTCGAAGTCGGGGTTCATCACGTGCGCCTGGCCCCCGGACTCGCCGAAGCCGCGCTGGTCGAAGGAGAGCACGCCGTAGCCGGCGTCCAGGAAGCGGGCCGCCTGCTCGCGCGTGGTCCAGCGCGAGCCGCCCCAGCCGTGGGACTGGAAGACGAGCGGGACCTTGGTCCGGCCGGTCGCGATGCCGGGCTGGAAGAGGGTGTAGCAGATCTGGACGGGCTCGCCGCTGCCCGGCTCCGGCACGCTGGCCAGACAGCCGTCGGTCACGACGTCGGCGGGCTTGCTGGCCATGGTGGCTGCGGACCCGGCCGCGGAGGCCCCGGGCGCGGCGGTGGAGACCCCGAGCGCGAAGAGGCCGACGACGGCGCTCAGGACGGTGGCCAGGACGGATCGGGTGGTACGACGCACGACGTGCTCCTCGGGGTGGCAGTTGACAGGGACAACGAGAGACGCCCGTCACAGGTCACGGGCCGTGCACGTGGCCGGGCTCACACCGGCGTACGGTCGCGGGGTGGGCGCGTGGAACACCCTCCTCGAGGGGGACAACCTCGCGGTGCTCGGTCGGCTGGCCGCGGAGGGCGCGCGCTTCGACCTGGCCTACCTCGACCCGCCGTACAACACCGGGAGCTCGCTGACCTACGCCGACCGCGCGCTGGCCCACGAGGCGTGGGTCGAGCAGCTGCGACCGCGGCTGGAGGCGGTGCGGGCGCTGCTGGAGCCGACCGGTGCGGTCTTCGTGAGCATCGACGACCACGAGGTCGCGCGCACCCGGCTGCTGCTGGACGAGGTGATGGGGGAGGAGCAGTTCCTTGCGCAGGTGGTGGTCAACCTCAACCCCAAGGGCCGCCAGCTCGGACCCGGGTTCGCCACCAGCCACGAGTACCTCCTCGTGTACGCCGTCGCACGCGCCTCGTGCGCGCTGGACGCCTCCACGAGCGAGACCGTCGACCCCGCGGACTTCCCGCACCGCGACGAGGCGAGCGGCCGGCGCTACCGGCTGCTGCCGCTGCGCAACACCAACAAGAAGTTCAACCCCACCACCGCGCGGACCCTGCACTACCCGCTGTGGGGCGACCCCGCGACCGGCCGGGTCCGCACCACCCCCTTCGACGGGGAGCAGGGGCCAGCGCTCGAGGTCGTGCCGGTCTTCGGGGACGGCTCGCCCGCCGTGTGGCGCTGGAGCCCCCCGCGGGTCGAGGAGCGTCCTCACGACCTGGTCTGCCGCGTCGTCCAGGGCCGGCGCGGTGAGCGGGTCGACGTCTACCAGCGCGACTGGCTGCACGAGGGTCGGCGCAAGAAGCTGCGCACCGTCTGGTTGTCCGAGGAGGTCGGCTCCACCGACACCGCGGTGGCCGAGCTCAAGGCGCTCGTCGGCCCGGTCTTCGCCTCGCCCAAGCCCACCGGACTGCTGCGCCGGGTGCTCGGCACGTTCCCCGACGACGCGCGCGTGATCGACCCGTACGCCGGCAGCGGCACCACCGGGCACGCCGTCGCCCTGCTCAACAGCGAGGACGGCGGGCGCCGCACGTGCACCTCGATCAACCTGCCCGAGCCGGTCCCGCCCGGCTCGCCCGCCGCGGCCGCGGGCCTGGCCACGGTCGCCGACGTCACCCGCGCCCGGCTCCGCGCCGTCGCGGCGGCGTACGGCGGAGGGCTGGAGGAACGGGTCGGCTGAGCCCGCTCGCCGGGTCAGGCGACCCCGACCGCCTCCTCGAGGTTGGCCACCTCGTCGTCGAGGAAGCCGAGGAGGCGCTGCAGGTGCGGCACCGTGCGCCGGCACCCGGTGAGCCCGAAACCCAGCTGGCCGTCGTAGGAGGTGCAGGTGATGTTGAGCGCCATGCCGTTGATCGGGATCGACAGCGGGTAGGTGCCGGTGAGCCGGGCGCCGTTCCAGTAGTGGGTCGTGCGCGGGCCGGGCACGTTGCTGATGATCAGGTTGTACGGCGGGCGCACGATGCCCTCCATCCGCAGCAGCGGCGCGAGGATCATCGGCGCCTGGCCGAGCGCGCTCATCGCGAGGATCTGCGTCTGGGTCATCGACGACAGCGCCTCCTTGCCGTCGCGCATCGACAGGTGGATCCGGTCCAGGCGCTGCGCCGGGTCCGCGACGTGCGTGGCGAGCTGGACCATGATCGAGCCGACCGCGTTGCCGCCGTCGCCGGAGGCCACCTGCGACTGCTTGGCGTTGAGGCCCACCGGCACCATCGCCACCATCGGGTCCTCGGGGAGCGCGTCGAGCTCGAGGAGGTAGGTGCGCATCGCGCCGGCGCACATGGCGAGCACGACGTCGTTGAGCGTGGTGCCCGAGGCCTTGGCGATCGCCTTGAGCCGCTCGATCGGCCAGTCGTCGGCGGCGAAGCGCCGGGCGCCGGTGATGGACTGGTTGAAGATCGTGCGCGGGGTGTGGAAGGAGACCGCGGAGGTCTGGTTGCGCACGCCCTTGGACAGGGTGCGCACCAGGGCCCCGGGCATGCCGGCGGCCTCGGAGGCGATGCCGAGGGCGGTGCGCAGGGCCGCCGCCGGGACCTCGGGGAGGCTGCCGCCGCCGTCCTCGGCGGGCTTGCGGCGCGGCCGCGACTGCTTGGCCCAGGGGGCGCCCATGTCGCGCTCGTCGGGGTCGGTCGACAGCACGCTCTGCATGAGCCGCATCGCCGAGACGCCGTCGACGAGGGCGTGGTGGATCTTGGTGTACATCGCGACCTTGCCGTCGGCCAGGCCCTCGATGACGTGGGCCTCCCAGAGCGGGCGCTCCCACGCCAGGCGGGTCGAGTGCAGGCGGGAGCACAGCTCGAACAGCTCGCGGTAGCGCCCCGGCTGCGGCAGCGCGCTGTGCCGCACGTGGTGCTCGATGTCGAACTGCTGGTCGGGGCGCCACACCAGCTGGGCTGCGGTCTTCGCCGAGCGGTGGGGGTGCTTGAGGAACAGCGGCGAGATCTCCTCCTCGTTGCGCATCGCCTCGAACATCTCGCGGATGTAGTCCGGACCCGCGCCCTCGGGCTTCTCGAACAGCTGCAGGCCACCCACGTGCATCGGCATCGAGCGGTTCTCCGAGAGGAGGAACGCGGCGGAGGGAGGGTCGATGACGGAGACCACGAGGTGCCTTTCGCTGGGTGGAGCCGGGGGTGGAGCGGGTGCTGCTCGCTGGCGTGCCGGTCCGATGTGGACGTGCTGCCCGCGAGGGGTGGGTCGTGATCCTGCCTCCGTGGTGATGCCCGTCACAAGGTCACCCGGAGGGGTGAGCGGGACCGAGCCTCCCGCATCGCGGCCACGCGCCGCCAGTCGTCCACAGGCCGGACCTCGCAGGGCTCGTCCCCAACCCGTCGTACGCCGGGCCGCGCGGGTGCCCTCGCGCTGCCAGCGTGTCCCTCGCAGCGCGTCGGAACAGCCGGCGCCGGTGACCTCGGGAGACCTCCATGACCCGCACGACCCACACCCCCGTCCAGCACCCCGCCCACACCCCCGCCGGCGACCCCGCCCGCCGTCGCTCGCTCGTGGGCCGGGCCGGCCTCGCCGTGTCCGCCGCCCTGGTCGCCGTGCTCGTGACCGCGGCCTCGGGCGGGGCCGCTCCCGACGCCAAGGCTCCGGCGCCCACGACGATCGTCAAGGTCACCGGCAACGCCTCCGAGGGCTTCGGCATCGAGTACTACGACGGCTCCTCGGCGTTCCCGCCGACCGACTCCGAGGCGCTCGCGGAGTGCCAGGAGTACACCGCGAAGGTCGGCCGGATCCGCTGCCGGGTCGAGGTGAAGACGTGGTACCGCGACCTGGTCGACACCAAGCGCGCCATCAAGTTCGCCCGCCGCAGCTGACCCGAGGCGTCCGGGCTCAGAGCGAGTCGCGCAGCTCCTGGACCACCGAGTCGACCACGGCGACCAGGTCGCCGCTCGTCCGCTCGGCCACCGCCCGCTGGCGCTGGTAGGAGGCCCCACGCTCCACGAGCGCCAGGACCCCCTGCAGCTCCTCGGCACACCCGAGGCGCTCGGCGACCGGGGCGAGCCGCGCGACCAGGTCGACCAGGTCGTCGGTGACCAGGCGCTCGCTGGAGTCGGCGTCGAGGATGACGATGGCGTCCAGGCCGTAGCGAGCCGCCCGCCACTTGTTCTCCTGCACGTGCCACGGGGGCAGGACGGCGAGCCGCTCCCCGCGCGCGACCCGCTCGTCGAGGTCGACGACCAGGCAGTGGCACAGCGCGGTGAGGGCGGCGAGCTCGGTGAGGTTGGAGACCCCGTCGCAGACCCGGTTCTCCAGGGTGCCGAGGTGGGGTGCGGGGCGGACGTCCCAGCGGATCTCGCTCAGCTCGTCGATGACGCCGGTCGTCAGCTGGTCCTGGGCGAAGGACTCGAACTCCGCCCAGGTCTGGAACTGGAAGGGCAGCCCGGCCGTGGGCAGCTGCTGGAACATCAGCGCCCGGTTGGAGGCGTAGCCGGTGTCGGTGCCCGCCCAGATCGGCGAGGAGGCCGACAGCGCCTGGAGGTGGGGGTAGTAGGTGAGCAGCGCCGAGAGCACCGGCATGACCCGGTCGCGCTCGGGGAGGCCGACGTGCACGTGGACGCCCCAGATGAGCATCTGCCGCCCCCACCACTGGGTGCGGTTGATCAGCTCGGCGTAGCGATGGCCCTCGGTCAGCTGCTGGGTGGTCCAGGAGGCGAAGGGGTGGGTGCCGGCGCCGTAGAGGTCCAGGTCGAGCCCGTCGGCGACCGGGACGACGGCCTCGACGGTGGCGCGCAGGTCCCCCATCGCCTCCGCGACCGTGCGGCAGACCCCGGTGACGGCCTCGACGGTGTTGCGCAGCAGCTCCTTGTGCAGCTTCGCCGGGTCGGGCAGCCGGCCCGCGGCGGCCGCGAAGAGCTCGTCGGCGTCGTTGCGCAGGTCGCGCGAGCGGCGGTCGACCAGGCCGAGCTCCCACTCGACGCCCAGGGTGGGGTCGGGGGAGCCCCGGAAGTCGATCCGCACCCGCCCAGCGTTCCACACCGCGACCCCCCACCGCGTGTCCAGGCTCACGTGCCGGGGCCCCGGCCGGCGGCTTGGGGCGTCGCGGCGGACCCTGACACGATCGGCGGGTGGATGCGCGCGAGGTGAACCTGGGCCTGGACCTGTGCCTGCGCGTCGGCGAGCTGCTGCTCTCCAGCGGAGCCGGCGCCGCCGACGTGACCGCGACGATGCAGTCGCTGTCCTTTGCCCTCGGCCTGCGCGGTGCGCAGACCGACCTCACCTTCACGTCCCTGTCGATGACCTACCAGGACACCCCCGACGACCTCCCCGTCGTCAGCACCCGGCAGGTCAAGCAGCGGGTGATCGACTACGAGGACCTCACCCGCGTCGACCACCTCGTCCGCGACGTGCTGCGCGGCGACCTGGACCTCCGCGCCGCGCGCACCGAGCTGGGCCGGATCACCTCCACCGGCCACCCGCGGGCGCGCTGGGCGGTGACCCTCGGCTGGGGCGTCATGTGCTCGGGCGTGGGTCTCCAGCTCGGCGGCGACGGGGTCGTGGTCGGGCTGGCCGCCCTGGCCGCCGTGAGCATCGACCGGCTCCAACTGCGGATGGCTCGCCGCCGGATGCCGAGCTTCTACCAGCAGGTCGTCGGCGGGGGAGTCGCAACGCTCATCGCGTTGGGCGTGGGGGCGACGCCGGTCAGCGTGGATGTCTCGCAGGTCGTGACCGCCAACATCATCATGCTGCTGGCGGGCATCGGCTTCATGGGTGCGCTCCAGGACGCGCTGACCGGGTTCTACGTCACGGCGACCGCCCGCCTGACCGAGGCGTTCCTGGCGACGGCCGGCATCATCGCCGGCGTGTCCGGGGGACTGTCGATCGGCCGGGTCCTGGGCCTGGAGATCCCGCGGCTGCAACCGGGGCAGTACTCCCTCCAGGGGCTCGGCGTGCTGGCCCTGGGGTCAGCCATCGCGGCGGCCGCCTTCGCCTACGCCTCCTACGCCCCCAAGCGGATCCTCGGCCCGATCGCACTGGTCGCAGGGACGGCCATCGCCATCAGCGGGGTCCTGCAGGAGGCCGGCATGGGCCGCGCCTGGGGGGTGGCCGTCGCTGCGTTCTTCGTCGGTCTGGTGAGCTTCGCCATCGCCGGGCGGATGCGGGTCCCACCGCTGGTCGTGGTGGTCTCGGCGATCGTGCCGATGCTCCCGGGCCTCTCGATCTATCGCGGCCTGACCCTGCTGGGGGAGGGCGGCTCCTCGGTGCCCGAGGGCCTGCTCGCCATGTCGGCGGCGGTCTCGGTGGCGATCGCGCTGGCCTCGGGCGTGATCCTCGGGGAGTACGTCGCCCAGCCGCTCAAGCGGGAGGCGGCCCGGCTCGAGTCCCGGCTCACCGGTCCGCGCCTGGTCGGCCCGGTGGACCACTCCGAGCGCCGCGACCGGTGGCGACGACGCCGGAACACACCGGTCCCCGCCGGGTCCGAGGACCCGGCGGGGACACGGCGTCGGCGCGGTCGCACCCGGCAGGGGAGCGAGGGCCGGGGCTAGCCCCGCCCGGACATCGAGTCCTCGGGGACCTCGACCTCCAACCCGCGCCGGGCCCGCTGACGGGCGGTACCGCCGACGATCCGGGCGGGGGTGTCCTCGCCGTACTCGTGCTCGTGGCCGGCCAGCACGCCACCGTGCTCGTCGCGCACCCGGAACGGGATGGCCCCGCCGACCTCGACGGCGTGCCGCTCCTGCCCGCGGGTGGCCCGCAGGCTGGCGGCGATCGAGACGGCGATGATCGTGGAGATGACCGCCAACGAGATCGTCGTCGGGACGTAGTAGACGTCGATCTTGAGCAGCATCTTCACACCGACCCACATGAGGACCAGGGCCAGGCCGACCTTGAGGTAGACGAAGCGGTGGACCAGGTCGGCGAGCAGGAAGTACATCGCGCGCAGGCCCAGGATCGCGAAGGCGTTGGCGGTGAAGACGAGGAAGACCTCGTCGGTCACGGCGAAGATCGCGGGGATCGAGTCGACGGCGAAGATGACGTCGGTCACCTCGACCAGCACCAGCACCGCGAGCAGCGGCGTGGCGACGAGCAGCCCGTTGTGGCGGACGAAGAAGCGCTGGCCGCGGTACTCCTCGACCATCGGGATGCTCCGGCGGAAGAGCGCCAGCACCTTCGACTTCGACGGGTCGATGTGGCTGTCGCGCTGGCGGAGCATCTTGTAGCCGGTCACCAGCAGGAAGGCGGCGAAGACGTAGAGGATCCAGGCGAAGTTCTCGATCAGCGCCGCGCCGCCGGCGATGAAGATCCCGCGGAAGACCAGGGCGCCGACCACGCCGTAGAACAGCACCCGGTGCTGGTACTCCCGGGGTACGGCGAAGAAGGTGAAGATGATCGCCCAGACGAAGACGTTGTCGACGGCCAGGGACTTCTCGATGAGGTAGCCGGCGAAGTACTGCTGACCGAACTCACCGCCGTACTGCCACCAGATGACGCCGCCGAAGGCGACCCCGAAGGCGACCCACACGGCCGACCAGGTGGCGGCCTCCCGCACGCTGATCGCGTGCGCGTCGCGGTGCATGAACAGGTCGAGTGCGAGCATGGCGACGATCACGCCGAGGACGGCGAACCACGCCCAGAGGGGGACATCCATCAAGAACCTCGTCTCATCGAGATGAAACGAGGGTCTCCCCGGGCCTGGTGGCCCCCGGGCCCCGGAGCCGGGCGGCTCGTAGGTGACGGGACGTCGGTGGTGGGTACTCCCCCTCGGTCCGGGCACGCCCGGACGAGGAGCATGATGCCTCAGTCGACAGGATCACTCAAGTTACGGATGGACCCGGGGGGGACCACTGGTCCAGTCGGGCCAGCCACGAGTGCGCGCGACCGTCGAAGGCGCCGGTCCCGGCGTGAGCCGCGCCCCACACCTCGTCGCGGGCGGCCTCGGCGGCCGCGACGACCTCGGGCGGGTAGCCGTAGGCGACCTGGTGCTCGGCGAACTCGTCCTCGTCGTCGACGAACCAGTCGCCGCCGTGCTCGGGGCTGTGCCGGATGACGTCGAGGTCGAGGTCGACGCAGCGCACCTCCACCCCGTCGGGGCCCCGTCCGAGGACCGGAGGAGTGGTCATGTCGACGTACGTCGTGCACCAGATGCCGGGGGCGTGGAAGGTCGCGGCCCACCAGCGCTCGCGGGGGAAGAGCGTGACGGTGTCGACGTCGGAGTGGAACTCCAGGCCGGGGCGGTGGTGGTGGGTGCCGGCGGTCGCGCCCACCCAGTCACCCAGCTCGTCGGAGCCGAGCCACAGGCCAGCGTACTGCCAGTGCGGCCGCTCGCCCCACTTCGACATGCGGACGTGCAGAGGGTCCCCGAGTTCCATGCCCGGGGACCCTACGCGGTGGGGGGAGCTGCTCAGACCAGCTGCGTCTTCGGCGGCATGACCTTCTTGGACACCTTGGCGACGACGTCCTGGTAGCGCGAGCCGGTGAGCTTGGCGAACCAGTGCAGCGCGTGGGCGTCGATGCCGACCAGCACGCGCGCCTGGTCCTTCTCGATGCCGGCGACGATGATCTCGGCGGCCCGGTCCGGGGTCATCCGCGCGAGCTTCTTGTCGAAGAGCTCGGCGGTCTTGGACTTGTCCTCCTTGGCCGAGACGCGGGAGTTGCGGGCGATGGCGGTCTTGATGCCGCCGGGGTGCACGACGGTCACGCCCACGGGGTGGCCCGCGATGAGCATCTCCTCGCGCAGCGCCTCGGAGAGGCCGCGCACGGCGTACTTCGTCGCGTTGTAGATCGACTGGCCGGGCATGGAGACCAGGCCGAAGAGCGAGGAGATGTTGACGACGTGACCTTCGCCGGAGGCGATGAGGTGGGGCAGGAACGCCTTGGTGCCGGTGAGGACGCCGCCCAGGTTGATCCCCATGATCCAGTCGATGTCGGAGTACTCCAGGTCGACCAGGTCACCGGCCAGGGCGACACCGGCGTTGTTGATGACCACGTTGACCCGGCCGAACTGCCCGACCACCGCCTCGGCGTAGGCCTCGAAGGCGTCGCGGTCGGCGACGTCGAGCCGGTCCGAGCGCACCTCGCGCGCGCCCGCGCCCTTCACGAGGTCGACGGTCTCGGCAAGACCGGCCTCGTCGACGTCGGAGAGGGCGAGCAGGGAGCCCTTGCGGGCCAGGTTCAGTGCCAGGGCACGGCCGATGCCGGAGCCCGCCCCGGTGATGACGACGACCTTGTCGGACAGGTTCTTCATGCGTTCACGGCCTCTCGGTTGCCGGTGGTGCCGGTGGTGGGAGCGGGGTCGGCCGGGGAGGTCTCCCCGGTGACGGTGTAGGCGGCGAGGTCGAAGCGCGACAGCAGCCGACGGAAGGTGAAGGTGGTGCGCGGCCACAGCGTGGTGTTGCGGCCCTCGGAGTCGAGGTACCACGACGCGCAGCCGCCGGTGGTCCACACGGTGCGCTTCATCCGCTGCTGGAGACCGGCGTTGAACTGGGCCGTGACGTCCTCGCGGGGCTCGACGGTGGCGAGCCGGTGGGTGCGCATGGTGCGGATCGCGTCGCGGATGTAGGCGACCTGAGATTCGATGATGAAGACCATGCTGGAGTGGCCCAGCCCGGTGTTGGGGCCGACCATCATGAACAGGTTGGGGAACTCCGGGATGGTCGTGCCCTTGTAGCCCGCCATCCCGTGCTCGGCGAAGCGCTCGGCCAGGGTGCGGCCCGTGCGACCGGTGATCTGGTGGGCGATCGGGATGTCAGTGGTGTGGAAGCCCGTCGCGACGACCAGGGCGTCGATCTCGCGCTCGGTGCCGTCGGCCGTCACGATGCCGCTGCCGGTGATCTTGGCGATCCGGTCGGTGACCAGCTCGACGTTGTCGGAGGCGACGGCGGGGTAGTAGCCGTTGGAGATGAGGATGCGCTTGCAGCCGATCTCGAAGGTCGGCGTGAGCTTCTCGCGCAGCACCGGGTCCTTGACGGCCTTACGCAGGTTGCCCAGGGCCGCCGCCTTGGCGGGCGCGGCGATCGTGGGCTGCAGGGTGAAGGCGGGGACGTAGGTCTCGCGGCCCCAGTAGATCGCCGTGCGGTAGAGCTTCTGCAGGCCGGGCACGTGCCGCAGCGCGGCCTTCTCGAGCGCGGAGTAGGTCCGGTCGTGGCGGGGGAGCACGTAGGGCGCGGTGCGCTGGTAGAGGTCCAGGTGGCCCACGATCTTCTGCAGCTCGGGGACGATCTGGATCGCCGAGGCACCGGTGCCGATGACGGCCACCCGCTTGCCGGTCAGGTCCACGGAGTGGTCCCACTGCGCGGAGTGGAAGACCTCGCCCTGGAAGGTCTCGATGCCCTCGATCTCGGGGAGCTTGGGCTCGGAGAGGCCGCCGGCGCCCGAGAGCAGCGTGCGGGCGGCGTACGTCGTCGAGCCGGTGGGGCCCTCGGTCTCGACCAGCCAGCGCTGGGACTGCTCGTCCCAGGCGGCGGCGACGACGCGGGTGTCGAAGACGAATCGGTCCAGGACCCCGGACTCGCGGGCCACGCGCTTGAGGTAGGCGTGGATCTCCGGCTGGCGCGAGAACGACATCGACCAATCGGGGTTCGGGGCGAAGGAGAAGGAGTAGAGCTGGCTCGGCACGTCGCACGCGGCACCGGGGTAGGTGTTGTCGCGCCAGGTGCCGCCGACGTCGGAGCCCTTCTCGATGACGACCAGGTCGCGCTCGCCGTCCTCGTCGAGCTTGATGGCGGCGGCCAGGCCGGCGAAGCCGGAGCCGATCACGAGGTGGTCGACCACGCGGTGGGTGGCGGGAGTGCTCATGCGCCGACGGTAGTGGCGTTATTGAAAAAGTGTCAATAGACTGCCCGACGTGACCACCCGCACAGCGAGCACCCGCACCCGGCTCAGCCCCGAGGAGCGCCGCTCCCAGCTGCTCGACCTGGGGGTTCGGCTGCTCTCGAGCCGGTCCTTGGACGAGCTGAGCATCGACCTGCTGGCCGAGGAGGCCGGCATCTCGCGTGGGCTGCTCTACCACTACTTCGGCTCCAAGCAGGCCTTCCACGAGGCGGTCGTGCGGCGGGCGGCCGACGACCTGATCGCCCAGACCGCCCCGCCGGTCGAGGGGGAGCCGCTGCACCGGTTGCTGGTCTCGATGAGCGCCTACCTCGACTACGTCGACGCCAACCACGCGGGCTACCTGTCGTTGGTCAAGGCCGCCCAGGGCGGCAACGACACCCTGCGGGAGATCTACGACGAGGCACGCGCCGCGCTGACCGACCGCGTCTTCCGCGAGGACGCGCAGGGCCAGATCATCAGGGAGACCCCGCAGACCCGGCTGCTGGTCAAGGCGTGGGCCGCCTTCGCCGAGGAGGTCGTGCTCGGCTGGAAGGCCGACCCGGCGGGCGTCACCCGCGAGGAGGTCCTCGACGTGCTCGTGATGTCGCTGCCCGCGCTGGTCGGGGTGCTGCCGCCGCAGGACTGACCGGTCCGCGACGACCGGTGCGGGAGGCAGTGCGGCACGGGCGGGTGGGACGGGCCGCCGGCGGCCGGGGGAGTCTCAGGACCCCGGCGCAGCGGACCCGTCCCGGGGGACCCAGTGGTTGCCCACGCTCCCCAAGACCCGAGATTAGGCCGACCCCGGAGGCCGGCCAAGGCGGTGGCGGCCCCTGACCCCGAACGGTCGCTGACGGCGTACGACGAGGGGGCGCCGTCCGGTGGTCGGACGGCGCCCCCTCGTGGGTGCCAGGTGGGGCGACCGCGGTCAGTCGCCGCGGACGACCTCGGCCAGCTGGTCCAGGCCCCAGGCGAGGTCCTCGGCGCTGATGACCAGCGGCGGGGCGAGCCGGATCGTGGAACCGTGGGTGTCCTTGGCCAGGACGCCGCGGGCCATGAGCCGCTCGCAGACCTCGCGACCGGTGCCGACGGCGGGGTCGATGTCGACGCCGGCCCACAGGCCGCGCACGCGCACGGCGAGCACCCCGTGACCCACGAGGGCCTCGAGCCGCTCGCGCATCAGCTCGCCGAGCTCGGCGGCGCGGGCCTGGTGCTCACCCGTGGCGAGCATCCGCACCACCTCGAGGCCGACGGCGCAGGCCAGCGGGTTGCCGCCGAAGGTCGAGCCGTGCTGGCCCGGGCGCAGGACGCCGAGGACGTCGCGGTCGGCGACGACGGCCGAGACGGGGACGATGCCCGCGCCGAGCGCCTTGCCCAGGACGTAGAGGTCGGGGACGACGCCCTCGTGGTCGCTGGCGAAGGTCTTGCCGGTGCGGCCCAGGCCGGCCTGGATCTCGTCGGCGGCCATGAGCACGTTCTCGCGGCGGGTCAGCTCGCGCAGGCCCTTCCAGAAGCCGTCCGGCGGGATGACCACGCCGCCCTCGCCCTGGATCGGCTCCATCAGCACACCCACGGTGTTCGGGCCGATGGCCGCCTCGACGGCCTCGAGGTCGCCGTAGGGGACCATGACGAACCCGGGCGCGAACGGGCCGAAGCTGTTGCGGGCGTCGGGGTCGTCGGAGAAGCCGACGATCGTGGTGGTGCGACCGTGGAAGTTGCCGGAGGCGACGATGATCTCGGCCTGGCCGGGAGCCACGCCCTTGACCTCGTAGCCCCACTTGCGCATGACCTTGATGGCGGTCTCGACGGCCTCGGCGCCGGTGTTCATCGGCAGCACGAGCTCCTTGCCGCACAGGTCGCCCAGCTCGGCGCAGAAGTCGGCGAACTGGTCGTGCACGAAGGCGCGGCTGGTCAGGGTGAGCTTGTCCAGCTGCTCGTGCGCGACGCGCAGCAGGCCCGGGTGGCCGTGGCCGAAGTTGAGCGCGGAGTAGCCCGCCAGGAGGTCGAGGAAGCGGGTGCCGTCGACGTCGGTCATCCAGGCGCCCTCGGCGTGCTCGATGACGACCGGCAGCGGCTTGTAGTTGCGAGCGGTGCGGGCCTCGGCGCGCTGGAAGAGCTCGGTGGACCGTGCGGTCTCCTGCGGGGTCGCGGCGGGGTTCGCTGCGGTGGTGGTCATGCTCGCCTCCTCGGCTCGTCGGCGCCGCCCGGACGGGTCAGCCTCCTCGGACGTGCTCGGACCCCACGAGAACAGAGTCGGAGCGGAAAACCAAGGTTCGCACCCGGATCCTGCGGCGTCCGAATCGACGAGCCGGACACCTGTCCGGGAGATCGGCCGGATCGCCGGAAGTCCTCCACGGTGCGGACCCGGTCACGGCGATGCGCTGACACAGGTGCCTCTGTGTGGCGTTCCGGTTCAACCTGCTTGAACCGGGACGCCACACAGGGCCCATCGCCTCAGCCGACCAGGTCCCGCACGGCCAGCGACGCGAAGACCATCGCCGTGCCGAGCGGAGCGCCCGGGCCGGGGTAGTAGGGGCCGGTCATCGGGGCCGCGGTGTTGCCGACGGCGTACAGGCCGGGCAGCGCGCTGCCGTCGGGCCGCAGGGCGCGGCCGTGGGCGTCGGTGACGACGCCGCCCTTGGTGCCGAGGTCGGAGAGCACGAAGCGGGCCGCGTAGAAGGGCCCGGTGTCGACCGGCGTGAGGGCCTTGTTGGGCCCCTCGCCGTAGGTGAAGAAGGTGTCGTACTCGTCGGCGCCGCGGCCGAAGTCCTCGTCCACGCCGGTGGCGCAGAAGCCGTTGTAGCGCTCGACGGTCGCGGTCAGTGCCTCGGCAGGGACGCCGATGCGCTGGGCCAGCTCGGCGACCGAGTCGGCCTGCACCCAGGTGCCGGCGGCGAGGTGGTCCGCCGGGTCGCCCTCGGGCATCGCGATCGCGGGCAGCCGTCCGCCCTCGCGCGAGTCGAAGACGAACCACGACGGGACCCGCGCCGGGTCAGCCGCCATCTCGCGGCCGAACCGGTCGTAGGGCAGGGCCTCGTTGGCGTAGCGCCGCCCGTGCGCGTCGACCATCACCCCGCTGCGGAAGCCCAGGGTGAAGGAGCCGGCACCGTCCGGGTGCTCCAGCCCGGGGCAGAACCAGCCGAGCCCGGTCCAGTCGACGGCGGCGCCGGCGTTGATCGCCGCGCCGATCGGCTCGCCGGTGTTGGTGCCGCGGGGGGCCATCGTCCACTCCGCACGACCGGGCGTGCCGTGCGACTGTCGCCGCGAGGCACTGCCCTCGAAGCCGCCGCTGGCCAGCAGCACCCCGCGCCGGGCGCGCACCTCCACCGGGCCTGCGCCGGTCGTCGCCCACACCCCGACCACGTGGTCGCCGAGGGTCGCGTCGGTCTCGGTCATCAGGTCGCGGACGCAGTGGCCGGTCAGCACCGTCCCGCCCGCCTCGACGTACGCCGCCAGCAGCCGCGCGATGAGCGCCTGGCCCCCGCTGAGCGTGCCGCGTCCCGGGCCGCCCACGCGGTCGCGCTCGACCGGCGGCCGCACCAGCGCCGCGACCTCGGGTGCCAGGTCGGCGCGCTTGACCGCGGTGGGCTGGATCGAGCGGCCCATCGGGCAGCGGCCGGGCGCGTCGTAGTACTCCGGGAAGGGCAGCCACTCGAAGTCGATGCCGGCCGCCTCCAGCTCGGCCACCACGACCGGGGCGTGGGCCAGGAAGGTCTCCACCTTGGCCTGGTCGGGGGCCCAGCCGTCGACCGGCGCGAGCACCGCCGCGAGGTAGTCGCGGGCACCCTCGGTCGAGTCGGCGATCCCCGCCCTCTGCTGCACGGTGGACCCGGGCAGCCAGCAGGCGCCGCCGGAGTACGCCGAGGTGCCTCCGACGAGGTCGGTCTTCTCCAGCACGACCGTGCGCAGCCCGGCCCGCTGGGCCAGCAGGGCGCCGGTCATCGCGCCCCCGCCGGACCCGACCACCACGACGTCGTACGGCTCGATCTGCTCGCTCACGCCCCGGACTCTGGCGGGTGGAACGTGTTCTATCAAGGGGTCGGGGGGAATCGGTTCGTCGGGGTGGTGGTCGCCTTGAGAGGATGGGCCGGTCATGGACCCAGCAGGCACGGCGGAGCAGGCGTCGCTCGAGATCACCTACCCCGCCGACCTCCCGGTCAGCCAGCGACGTGACGACATCGCCGAGGCGATCCGCGACCACCAGGTCGTCGTGGTCGCGGGCGAGACCGGCTCGGGGAAGACGACCCAGCTGCCGAAGATCTGCCTGGAGCTGGGGCGCGGCACGACGACGTACCGCAAGGGCCGCGACGGCAAGCGTCGCCCGCGCGGCGGCCTGATCGGGCACACCCAGCCGCGCCGGATCGCCGCGCGCTCGGTCGCGGAGCGGATCGCCGAGGAGCTGCACCAGCCGCTGGGCGAGAAGGGTGTCGTGGGCTACCAGGTGCGCTTCACCGACCGCACCACCGCCGAGACCCGGGTCAAGCTGATGACCGACGGCATCCTGCTGGCCGAGCTCCAGCGCGACCGGATGCTGTGGCGCTACGACACGATCATCATCGACGAGGCGCACGAGCGCTCCCTCAACATCGACTTCCTCCTGGGCTACCTCAAGCGGCTGCTGCCGCGCCGGCCCGACCTCAAGCTCGTCATCACCTCCGCGACCATCGACGTGCAGCGCTTCGCCGAGCACTTCGCCGACCGCGACGGCAACCCTGCGCCGGTCATCGAGGTCAGCGGTCGGACCTACCCGGTCGAGGTCCGCTACCGCCCGCTGCTGGAGCTGCCCGAGGACGACGAGGAGGGCGAGGTCGTCCAGCGCGACCAGACCGAGGCGGTCGTCGAGGCGGTCCGCGAGCTCGCCGCCGAGGGCCCCGGCGACGTGCTGGTCTTCCTGCCGGGCGAGCGGGAGATCCGCGACACCGCCGACGCGCTCGAGGAGGCGGCGACGTCCTTCCGCGGCGCCGGCGGTGGCCTCGAGGTCGTGCCGCTCTACTCCCGGCTCTCCGCCGCCGAGCAGCACCGCGTCTTCTCCCCGCACACCGGGCGCCGCGTCGTGCTGGCCACCAACGTCGCGGAGACCTCGCTGACGGTGCCGGGCATCCGGTACGTCGTCGACAGCGGCGTCGCGCGGATCAGCCGCTACTCCCTGCGCACCAAGGTCCAGCGCCTCCCGGTGGAGCCGGTCAGCCAGGCCTCGGCCAACCAGCGCGCGGGCCGCTGCGGCCGCCTCGGTCCCGGTGTCGCCATCCGGCTCTACTCCGAGGAGGACTTCCTCGGCCGGCCGGAGTTCACCGACCCCGAGATCCTGCGCACCAACCTCGCCAGCGTCATCCTGCAGATGCGCTCGCTCGGGCTCGGCGACCTCGCGCGCTTCCCCTTCGTCGAGCCACCCGACCGGCGCAACGTCAGCTCCGGCCTGCAGCTGCTCGAGGAGCTCGGGGCGCTGCGCCCCGGTGGCGACGGCAAGGACTCCCTCACCGAGGTCGGCCGACGGCTGGCCCGTCTCCCCATCGACCCGCGCCTGGGCCGGATGATCCTCGAGGCCGAGCGGCTCGGGTGCGTCCGTGAGGTCATCGTGATCGTGGCGGCGCTCTCGCTGCAGGACCCCCGTGAGCGTCCGGCGGAGCAGCGTCCGCAGGCCGACCAGCAGCACGCCCGGTTCAAGGCCGAGGGCTCGGACTTCCTCACCTGGCTCAACCTCTGGCGCTACGTGAGGGCCCAGCAGAGGGAGCTGTCCTCGAGCGCCTTCCGCCGCATGTGCAAGCGGGAGTTCCTCAACTACCTGCGCATCCGCGAGTGGCAGGACTTCGAGTCCCAGCTGCGACAGGTGTGCAAGGAGATGGGCATCGACCTCGGGGTCCCCGCGGACACCCCCGACGCCGACGGCATCCACCAGGCGCTGCTGTCCGGGCTCCTCTCGCACATCGGTGCGCTGGAGGAGAAGGAGAAGCCGGCGCCGGGCGCCAAGGGCAAGCGGCCCGGCCCGCGGGAGTACCTCGGCGCCCGGAACGCGCGGTTCGCGATCTTCCCGGGCTCGGGCCTGAAGGGGAAGCAGCCGGCCTTCGTGATGGCCGGGGAGCTGGTGGAGACCTCGCGCCTGTGGGCCCGCCAGGTCGCGGCGATCCAGCCGGAGTGGGCCGAGCGGCTGGCCGGCGACCTGGTCAAGCGGCAGTACTCCGAGCCCCACTGGTCGACCAAGCGGGCCGCTGTCATGGCCCGCGAGCGGGTGACCCTGTACGGCGTGCCGCTGGTCGCCGACCGGCTGGTCAACTACGGCAAGGTCGACCGGGCCCTGGCCCGCGAGCTCTTCATCCGGCACGCCCTGGTGCAGGGGGAGTGGGCCGCCCTGGAGTCGGGGCGGCAGAAGTTCTACGAGCACAACAAGCGGCTCCTCGACGAGGCCGCCGAGCTCGAGCACCGCTCCCGGCGCCGCGACATCGTCGTCTCCGAGGACATCCTCTTCGACTTCTACGACGCCCGGGTCGGCGCCGACGTCGTCTCCGGCGCGCACTTCGAGCAGTGGTGGAAGCGCGAGCGGCAGAAGCGACCCCGGCTCCTCGACTTCGACCTCGCGATGCTGACCCACGACACGGCCGAGGAGGTCACCGAGGCCGACTTCCCGCAGGTCTGGCAGGACGAGGGCCTGACCTTCAACCTGGCCTACCACTTCGAGCCCGGTGCCGAGGACGACGGCCTCACCATCGAGGTGCCGGTCGCCACCCTCAACCGGGTCGCCGCCGACGACTTCTCCTGGAACGTCCCCGGCCTGCGCGAGGAACTGGTCACCTCCCTCATCCGCTCGCTGCCCAAGAACCTGCGGGTCTCCCTCGTGCCGGCCCCCGACCGGGCGCGGGAGTTCCTGCGCTCGGTCCCGGTCGGCGAGGAACCGCTGCTCGACGCCCTCGAGCGGTGGTGCCGCTCCACCACCGGCGTCGTGGTGCCGCGCGAGGCCTGGGACTGGTCCAAGGTCCCCGAGCACCTGCGCCCGACGTACCGCGTCGTCGACGAGCAGGGTCGCGAGCAGGCCCGCGGCAAGGACCTCGAGGCGCTCAAGGCCCCGTTGCGGGGCCAGTTCCAGCAGGCGATGGACGAGGTCGCCACCGACTCCGGGCTCGCCCGCACCGGCGAGACCACGTGGGTCTTCGGCGACCTGCCCGGCTCGATCACCCAGACCCGCGCCGGCCACGAGGTCACTGCCTACCCCGGGCTCGTCGACGAGGGCACGTCCGTGGGCCTCGAGGTGGTCGGGTCCGCGGAGGAGCGCGACGCCCGGCACCGGCTCGGCGTGGTGCGGCTGGTGCTCCTCGGGCTCGACGCCGCGGGCGACCAGACGGTCAAGCGGGTCGTCGACGGCCTGACCAACACCGAGAAGCTCGGGCTGGCGGGCTCGCCCTACCCCTCGGTCGCCGAGCTGCTCGAGGACTGCCGCACGGCCGTGGTCGTCGAGGCGGTCGACGCCCGGCCCGCGGTGCGGTCGCAGGCGGCGTACGACGCCCTGCTGGCGACCGTGCGTGCCGACCTCGAACCGCGGGTGCGCGCCGTGCTGGCCGACGTCGTGCGGGTGCTGTCGGCCTGGCGCGGTGTCGAGAAGGACCTCTCGGGCCGCGCCGACATGGCGATGCTGCCCGCACTCACCGACATGCGGGCCCAGCTCGGCCGGCTCGTGGCCCGCGGCTTCATCGGGGAGGCCGGCCCGACCCGGCTGCGACGGTTCACCGTCTACCTCGCAGCCCTGGCCCACCGGCGCGAGAAGCTGCTCGAGGGCGGCGGCTCGATCGGCCGCGACCGACAGCTGATGGACCGCATCGGCGACCTCCAGGACTCCTGGCTGCACGCGGTCGCCGCCCTCCCCGAGGGCCGCCCGCTGCCGGAGCGGCTGCGCGAGGCCCGCTGGCTGCTGGAGGAGTACCGCATCTCGCTGTGGGCCCAGCAGCTCGGCACCGCCCAGTCCGTCTCCGACCAGCGGATCCGCAAGGTCCTGGCGGGCTGACCCTTCGTTGGTCGAGCAGGCGAGCGCTAGCGAGCCGTCGTCGAGACCGCCGCACCTGGCCGTGGTCGCCGACCACGCGTCCCTTGCGCGGTCTCGACGACGCCCTCGCTGGCGCTCGGGCTGCTCGACCAGCTCGACTCAGGCCAGCCGGCCGGCGAGCTCGGCGTGCCCGGCGGCCTCGAGCTGTTCGGCGAGGGTGAGCAGCCGGGCCACGTCCTCGTCGGAGGCGTCGTGGGTGGAGGCGTTGCCGGCGGCGACCACCCGGGCGAACGCCGAGGCACGGAACAGCACGTCGGCGAAGTCCGCGGACGCGATGCCGCGCAGCACCTCGTCGACCATCGCCTTGAGCTGGTCGGGCCCGGGCGGGTCGGCGACCCCGGCCACGACGCGGGCGACCTGGGCGCGGGCGCGGCCTTCCTCGTACGCCCTGGCGATCCGCGCCGGCTCCGCGTGCACCCACTGGCGCAGCAGGAAGAGCCGCCACAGGCAGCCGGCCAGCGAGTCCCCGGGGGCGCCGGCCCACAGCTCGGCGATCGCCTCGATCCCCTCGGTGTCGGCCAGGTGCAGCACCCGCTCGGCGACCCCCTCGTCGTCGGACGCCCGGGACCCGCGCACGAGCAGCGTGGCCGCGCGGTCGCCGGCCTCGGTGACCAGCGCCGGGTCGGCTCCACCCTCGACCGCGTCGAAGAACGCCGAGGTCTTCTGGGTCGGTCGGTGGTGGGGACGGCTCACCCGACCACCGTACGCCGCCCGCTGCCGCCCCCCGTGAGGCGCCGGCTCGGCACTCCACGCTCGACCCGGGGCGGAGGTGTGTGGGACGGCTTGTGTGAGCGGCAGAGGGACCTAGACTGGGCACTTGTGCGCCGGGCCGCGGCAGCCCCGGGTCCCAACATCAGCCGCTACGAGCGGCCACGCGCCGTGAGGCGCTCCCGGTCCGGTGCACACCACCTCTCCCGCGGCCTCGCCACGCCGTGGACGGCCCCGGCCGGCTCACCCTGGCGGTCACCCACGACCCCAGGTCTAGGGTCGGCGCCATGGCCACTGTTCCTCGCTCCCACCGCGTGGGCACGGCCCTGCGCCGAGCCCGCCTCCGGGTCTCCCGCGGCCTGCGGGTCACCTACAACCCGCGCACCGACGGCAAGCCCGACCCGGGCGAGGTCGTGTGGGCGTGGGTGCCCTACGAGGACGACCCGCGCCAGGGCAAGGACCGCCCTGTGCTGCTGCTCGCCCGCGACCGGCAGCGGCTCTACGGGTTGATGCTCTCCAGCGTCGACCACGACCGCGACCGGGACGACGAGGCCCGGCACGGCCGGCACTGGATGGACGTCGGCGCCGGGGGGTGGGACCGCGAGCGGCGGCCCAGCGAGGTGCGGCTGGACCGCCTGCTGACCCTCGCGCCCGCCGACGTACGCCGCGAGGGGGCCGCCCTGGACCGGCCGACCTTCGAGCGGGTGGTCGCCGGGGCGCGCGCCTTCCACGACCTCGCCTGAGCCTGCTTGCCCGAGCCTGCCCACCCGCCTGCGGGCCGCGGCCGTCGACTGCCGGGTGGACCGGAGTTCCCGCCGGCTCCGTGAGGATCGGCACGTCGGCGCCGGCTCAGCGACCCGGTGCGTACTGAGTAGGGTGGCGGCGCGGGTCGTGCGACCCGGGACCGGGGAGGCGTGAGGTGAGGGTGACGGCGGTGGCGACGGGCAGTCCGAGGGGACGGGCCCGCTTGCGGCGCGCAGGCGTGGCCGCGACGTGCGTCGCCCTGCTCGCGAGCCTGGTCGCCTGCACCTCCGAGGACGAGCAGCCGCCGCTGAGCCCCGACCCCGTGCCCGCCCCCCGGGCCGAGGACGTGCTGACCCTCGCGGTCTGGGGCAGCGACATCGAGATCGACACCTACGAGCGCCTCATGGCGGAGTACTCCGCACGCTCGGACACCTCCGAGGTCGAGGTCGTCGCGTTCGCCGACCGCGAGGAGGCGATGGACGCCATCGAGGCCGGGGAGGTCCGCCCCGACGTCTTCATGGCCTCCCGCCGCGACCTCCGTCGCCTGCGCGAGGACGGCCGCACCATCCCGGTCGACGAGCTGCTCGACGAGCGCTTCGTCGAGTTCGGCGACGGCTACGCCCGCGACGCGCTGCTCGCCTTCTCCGCCGACCAGCGCCTGCAGTGCATGCCCTTCGAGGTCTCCCCGACGGTCGTCTACTACAACAAGGACCTGGTCGACTTCGAGCGGATGCGCGAGCGCGGTCTCGACGCGCCCACGAGTCCCAACCGCTGGAGCTTCGAGCAGTTCCGCGAGGCCGCGGAGTTCGCGACCCGCCCGCGCCGCGGCACCAAGGGCGTCCACGTCGACCCCTCGCTGGCCGGCCTCGCCCCGTTCGTGTACGCCGGGGGCGGCGACCTCTTCGCCGACGGCGAGCCGCCCACGTCGCTGGCCTTCAGCGAGGAGTCGACCCGCGAGGCGCTCGAGCGCACCCTGGCGCTGCTGCGCAGCGGTCCGCTGACCCTCAGCGACGCCCAGCTCGAGCAGGCCCCGGCCCTCGAGTGGTTCCGTCGCGGCAAGCTGGCGATGATCACCGGCGACCGGTCGTGGGTCCCGCGGCTGCGCACCACGCAGGGCCTGGACTTCGACGTGATGCCGATCCCCACCCTCGACGAGACCGCCACGACCGGCGAGCTGATCGGCTTCTGCCTGGCCCGCCGCCCGGTCTCGCTGTCCGGCGCCGCCGACCTGCTGGTGCACCTGATCTCCGACGACGTGGTGCGGCCGCTGACCCGCAGCGGCTCCCTCGTGCCCGCCAACCAGCAGGTGGCCCTCTCGGAGGACTTCCTCCAGCCCGGTCGCCTGCCGGAGTCCGCGACGGTCTTCACCGAGTCCGTCGACGACATGGTGATCCCGCCGCTGCTGGACTCCTGGGGTCCGCTCCAGCGGGCCGTCGACGAGCTGGTCGCGAGCCTCGTGACCGCGCCGGGCGTGCTCGACCTCGAGACCGTCACCGCCGAGATCGACCTGGCCTCCCAGCTGGTGCTGGCGCCGGACCCGGTCGTCGGCGAGGACGGCGAGCCGGTCGAGGAGCCGCAGGACTAGTCCGCGGGGGCGTCCTCCGGCTCGGGGTCCGGCACCGGCTCGTCGCCGTGCAGGATCGCGGCCACGAGCAACGGCGTCACGAGCTCGACCTGCCACGGTCGCGCGCCGTAGCCGGTGAGCTGCTCGCCCACGGCCCCGGCCAGCGCCTCGGCGTCGCGGGTGCGCGGCGGTGTCCAGAGGGTGCGACGGAGGTAGTCGGGGGTCAGCAGCTGCTCGGCGGGCATGCCGTGCTCCTCGGCGAGCGCGGCCATCGCGTCGCGGGCGTGCTGGAGGCGGCGCGCGGCCACCGGGTCGCGGTCGGCCCAGGCCCGTGGCGGGGGCGGACCGTCGGTGCGCGGCTGCCGGGTGGGCAGGTGCTCCTCGGGCATCTCGGCGACCTGCTGCAGCGCGGCTACCCAGCGGCTGGAGTAGCGCTCGGCGCCCCGGCCGTGGAACCCCTTGAGCCCGAGCAGCGACGCCTTGTCGGTGGGCAGCGCGGTCGCGGCGACGGTGATCGCGGAGTCGGGGAGGATCCGGCCCGGGGTGACGTCGCGCTGCTCGGCGATCTCGTCGCGCAGCTCCCACAGCGCCTTGACCGCGCCGAGGGAGCGGCGTCCGCGGATCTTGTGCAACCCGCTCGTACGCCGCCACGCATCGACGCGGGGAGTCGGCTCGAAGCTGCGCAGCGCGTCGAACTCCTGGCGCGCCCACTCCGCCTTGCCGGTCGCCTCGAGCTCCTCGGCCAGCAGGTGGCGCAGCTCGAGGAGGACCTCGACGTCGAGCGCGGCGTACTCCAGCCAGGGTCGCGGCAGCGGGCGGGTCGACCAGTCGACGGCCGAGTGCTCCTTCTTCATCCGCTGGCCCAGCAGCGACTCGACCAGGGTGGCCAGGCCGACGCGGGGGTAGCCCAGCAGCCGGCCGGCGAGCTCGGTGTCGAAGAGTGCGGCGGGGGACAGGCCCTCGTCGCGCAGGCAGGGGAGGTCCTGGGTGGCGGCGTGCAGGATCCACTCCGCGTCGCCGATGGCCTCCTGCAGCAACGGCAGGCCGTCGAAGGCGGCCGGGTCGACCAGGTGCGTGCCCGCGCCCTCGCGGCGCAGCTGGATGAGGTAGGCGCGGTTGGAGTAGCGGTAGCCCGAGGCGCGCTCGGCGTCGATCGCGACGGGTCCGGTGCCGCCGGCGACCGCCTCGCACGTGGCCTCGAGCCGCGCGCGGGTGTCGACCACGGCGGAGAGACCGTCACGCAGCGTGAGGAGCGGGGCCGGCGGTGCCTCCGGCTCGGCGGGCGCCTCCGGGACGTCCTCGGCAGCCGGCTCGGCAGGCTCCTGGGGGTCGCTCATCTGCTGCGCCCGCGTCGGCTCGGCATGACCGCGACGCCGTCGGGGACCGGCGGGAGCCCTGCGGCGGTGCACAGCAGCTCGCCCCAGGCCTCGACGTGCGGGGTCACGTCGGGCGCCGCGTCGGGGTCGCCGGCCCGCTCGGGGGAGGCCAGCGGGGTCCACGAGGCGCGGACCTCGATCTGGGCGGTCCCGCCCTCCTCGCTCATGCCGCCGAAGCTCTCGGTGGCCACGCGGGTGACCGTCCCCGAGGCCGCGGTGTACGCCGCCCCGTGGGCGTCCAGCGCCTCGGTCAGCCAGTCCCACCCGACCGCGGAGAGCATCGGGTCGGTGACCAGGTCCAGCTCGATCTCGGCCCGGACGTAGGCGACCAGGCGGAAGGTGCCGTCCCACGCGTCGTTGCCCGCGGGGTCGTGCAGCAGGATGATCCGCCCGGTGCCGAGGTCGACGTCGTCGACGGTGACGTCGGCGGAGACCGCGGCGGCGTACGGCGCGATCCGCTGCGGTGCGGGCATCGGCTCGCACAGCACCTCGGGCCGCATCCTGGCCACCCGCATGCCGGCCACCGCCTCGCGGAACGCGGGGGGCTCGGCGGACGCACCCGCTCCGGGGTGCGTCTCCTGGCGGACGACCATGGCTTCACAGTAGGTCCGGTTCGGGTGAAGGGATGTGCGAACACGCCGGGACCCTGGGAGGCTGGCCCGGTGACGAGCCCCACCTCCAGCCCCACCCCCGGCCTTGCGGCCAGCCCCGCTCCGGAGCTGTCCGGCAGCGCGTTCCTCAAGGCCCTGCGCGGCGAGCCGGTGCCGCACACCCCGGTGTGGTTCATGCGCCAGGCGGGTCGCTCGCTGCCGGAGTACCTCAAGGTGCGCGAGGGTGTCGGGATGCTGGAGTCCTGCGTGGACCCCGGGCTGGTCGTCGAGATCACCATGCAGCCGGTGCGCCGCTACGGCGTCGACGCCGCCATCTTCTTCTCCGACATCGTGCTGCCGCTCAAGGCGGTCGGGGTCGACCTGGACATCAAGCCCGGCGTCGGGCCGGTCGTGGCCGAACCGGTGCGCACCCTCGAGGACGTCGCGCGGATCCCCGACCTGACGCCCGAGCACGTCCCCTTCATCACCCAGGCCGTGCAGGGCCTGGTCGGCGAGCTCGGGAGCACCCCGCTCATCGGTTTCGCCGGCGCGCCGTTCACGGTGGCGTCGTACCTCGTCGAGGGCGGGCCGTCGAAGGAGCACGCCAGGACCAAGGCGATGATGTTCGGTGCGCCCGACGTCTGGGCGGCGCTGATGGAGAAGATCGCCGGGATCGCCGCGACCTACCTCGAGGTCCAGGTCGCCGCCGGGGCCTCCGCGGTGCAGCTCTTCGACTCCTGGGCCGGGGCGCTGACCCCGCAGGACTACGCCGCCCACGTGCAGCCGCACTCCGCGCGCGTGCTGGAGCGGGCCGGGGCCCTGGGCGTGCCGCGCATCCACTTCGGCGTCGGCACCTCCAACCTGCTCGACCTCATGGGCGAGGCCGGTGCCGACGTGGTCGGCGTCGACTGGCGCACCCCGTTGGAGCGGGCCATCCCGATGGTCGGCGACCGCGGCGTCCAGGGGAACCTCGACCCCACGCTGGTGTTCGCCCCGACCGAGGTGATGACCGCACGCGCCGCCGAGGTCATCGAGGCCGGCCGCGCGGCCAAGGGCCACGTCTTCAACCTGGGCCACGGCGTGCTGCCCTCGACCGACCCCGACCAGCTCGCGCGGCTGACGGAGTTCGTCCAGGGCTACCCGCTCGGCTGAGCGGTCCTCACTCCTTGGCGGCGGTCCGCTTGCGGGTCTGCCCGCCGCGCCGCCGCGACGACGGTCGGGCGACGAGGCGCACGCGGATGACGTGGTCGTCGCGCTCCTCGACCTCCACGTAGTCCTGGGCGCGGGCCAGCGTCACGAGCTTGCCGAAGCCGTAGTTGCGCGGGTCGAAGGAGGACTGGCTGCTGCCGAGGTAGCTGCCGACCGAGCCCAGGTGGGCCCACCCGTCGTCGTCGGAGGTCGCGTCGATCGCGGAGGTCAGGAGCTTCTGCAGGTCCGGCAGCGGCGCCTGCTCCTCGGCGGCCGGCTCGGCTCCCTCGACCTCGTCGTCCCCGTCGTCACCGTGGTCGCCCAGCACCTCGAGGTAGATGAACTTGTCGCACGCCGCGACCAGTGACGGCGGGGTGCGGCGCCGACCCAGGCCGTAGACCGTCTTGCCGGACTCGCGCAGCCGCGTGGCCAGGCGGGTGAAGTCGGAGTCGCTGGAGACGATCGCGAACGCCTCCAGGTTGCCGGAGTAGAGCAGGTCCATCGCGTCGATGATGAGCGCGGAGTCGGTGGAGTTCTTGCCCTGCGTGTAGGCGAACTGCTGGACCGGCTGGATGGCGTGCTGGTTGAGCGCCTTCTTCCACCCCACCAGCTGCTGGGTGGTCCAGTCGCCGTAGGCGCGCTTGACGGTCGGTACGCCGTAGCGCGCGACCTCCTCGAGCAGGGCTCCCGCGTGGGAGGCGGAGGTGTTGTCGGCGTCGATGAGGACCGCCATCCGGACGGCGGAGGAGTCGGCCATCCCGCCATCCTGCCCGACACGGGTGCCGGGGTGGGCTCAGCCCTCGCTGGGCCCGGCCGGCGCGGCCGTCGTCGGCGCGGCCGTCACCGGCGTACGACGGCGGCGGGCCGCGGCCCGCAGGAGCAGCCAGCCCGGGACACCGACGAGCAGGGCCGCCGCGGCGAAGGGCAGCACGGCGCCGGTGACGGTGGCGAGGCCGACCGCGACGGCGGTGAAGCCGTCCCAGCCCTTCTCGAGCCCGGCGAGGAAGCCGGAGCCGTCGTCCTCGTCGGGGCCGCCGTCCTCGGCGTGGCGCTGGAGGTGGACGGTGATCGTCGACAGCGAGGTGCGGTCGGCGAGGTAGGCCTGCTGCTGGAGCAGGGAGTTGAGGTCGGCCTCGCGGCGGCTCAGCTCGCGCTCGACCGAGACGACGGCCTGGATGGTGCCGGCGCGGGCGAGCAGCGCCTCGATCCGGGCGATCGACTCGCGCTGGATCCGGATCCGCACCTCGGTGTCGACCACCTGGGTCGTGACGTCCTCCGAGGAGGTCGAGGAGGCCTCCAGGTCGGCGAGGCCCTCGAGCTCGGCCATCGCCTCGGTGAAGTCGTCGCTCGGCACCCGCAGCACCAGGCGGGCGTCGCGCACGGCACCGTCCTCGTCGGTGCTGGTCTCGGAGTCGGTGACCTGGCCCCCGAGCCGGTCGACGACCTTCTGCACCTCGAAGCGCGCCTCGGCCACGTCGTCGGCGCGCAGGCTCACGGTCCCCGTGCTGATGATCGACGGCTCGCGCAGCGTCGTGGACCCCACCCCGGACCGCCGGGCGCCGGTCCGCCCGGTGGAGCCGGAGACCGAGCCGCCGGCGTCGGAGTCCTGCGCCTCGACGTCGTAGGCCAGGCCGCGGCCGTCAGCGGCCGCGGGGACCTCGCCCTCGACCAAGCCCGAGTCGACGAGCGCCTCCTCGCTGGCTGCGGTGTCGCCTCCCCCCGAGTCGCTCGCGCAGGCGGTGAGGCCGAGGAGGAGGGCGGCGAGCAGGGCTGCCGCCCGGGCCGGGACGGAGGCGCCGAGGGCGCGGGGCGTGCGGGGCGTGCGGGTCATGCGGCTGGGACGCGGAGGAGCGGCCGGGGGTTCCCGCGCCGGCCACCGGGCCCGTGGGACGCTGGCGACGTGACGGGTGAGCATCGCGACGTGGTGGTCGTCGGCGCCGGGATCGGTGGCCTGGCCGCGGCGCACCGGCTGAGCGGGCTGGGCCGCGACGTGCTGGTGCTGGAGGGCTCGCCGGAGGTCGGGGGCGTGCTGCGCCGACGTGCCGTCGCCGGGGTCGGGGTCGACGTCGGCGCCGAGGCGATGCTCAACCGGCGCCCCGAGGGCGTCGCGCTGGCTGCCGAGCTGGGCCTCGAGGTCTGCCACCCCGCGCGGGCGTCCTCGCGGATCTGGACCCGCGGCGCCCTGCGCCCGCTGCCGCGCTCGCTCATGGGCGTGCCGCTGGACCTCGAGGACCTCGAGGCCAGCGGTGTCCTCACCGCCGACGAGCTCGACCGCGTGCGCGCCGAGCGAGGCCACGCACCCACCGACGTCGGCGAGGACGTCACCGTCGGCGCCCTGGTCGACGACCGGCTCGGACCGGCCGTCACCGACCGGTTGGTCGAGCCCCTGCTGGGCGGGGTGTACGCCGGGCACGCCCGCGCCATCTCCGCCCGCGCGGCGGTCCCGCAGCTGGTCGCGCTGGCCGAGAAGGGCTCGCTGCTCGACCAGGCGCCGTCGCTGTCCGCGCCCGCGACCTACTCCGCGCCCGTCTTCGCCGGCCTGCCCGGCGGCATGGGTGGGCTGCCGCTGGCCCTCGCCGAGCGGCTCGAGGTGCGCACGCAGGAGACGGTGCGCCGGCTGACCCGCGAGCACGCCCGGTTCCGGCTGGTCGTCGGGCCGACCACCGCCGAGCGCACGATCACCGCGGACGCCGTGGTCCTCGCGGTCCCGCCGCCGGCCGCGGCCCGACTGCTGGTCGACCTCGCCCCGGTCGCCGGTGAGCTGGTCGGGGGCATCGGCACCGCCTCCGTCGCCGTCGTGACCCTCGCCTTCCGTCTCCCCGACGTCGGCGACCTCGCCACGACCGACGCCTCCGGCTTCCTCGTGCCGCCGGTCGAGCAACGCGCCATCAAGGCCGCCACCTTCTCCTTCGCCAAGTGGGGCTGGGTCCGCGAGGCCGGCGCCGCCGAGGGGCTGCTGCACCTGCGCACCTCCCTCGGGCGGCACGGTGAGGAGGCGTCGCTGCAGGTCCCCGACGCCGCCCTGGTGGCGGCCTCGCTGGCGGACCTGGGTGAGGCGGTCGGGCTCCGTGCGCAGCCGGTCGACACCCACGTGCAGCGGTGGGGCGGCGGTCTCCCGCAGTACGCCCTGGGCCACCTCGGTCGGGTCGCGCGCATCCGCTCCGAGCTGGCGCGGGTGCCCGGGCTGGCCGTCTGCGGAGCGGCGTACGACGGGGTGGGGATCCCCGCCGTCATCGGCTCGGCCGAGCGGGCGGTCGCGCGGCTCGGGTGACCTTGGTCCCTCCGGCTCGGTCGGTCACGGCCGGGTTGGCACAATGGCGAGCATGAGCGAGACGAAGTCGAACGCCGCCCGGGTCAAGGAGATCAACGCCTCGATCCGCTACACCATGTGGTCGGTCTTCCGGCTGCGCGACGTCCTGGGCGACAGCGACCGCACGGCCGAGGGCGCCGAGGTCGAGAAGCTCTTCGCCGAGCTCGCCGAGGCCGACACCGTGGTCCGCGGCGTCTACGACGTCAGCGGCCTGCGCGCCGACGCCGACGTCATGCTCTGGACCCACGCGGCCACCAGCGAGGAGCTGCAGTCGGCGTACCACCGCTTCCGCCGCACCGCCTTCGGGTCCCGCTTCGAGCCGGTGTGGTCTCAGATGGCGCTGCACCGCCCGGCGGAGTTCAACAAGTCTCACGTGCCGGCGTTCCTCGACGACGAGGAGCCGAAGAAGCACGTGTGCGTCTACCCCTTCGTCCGCTCCTACGAGTGGTACCTCCTCGAGGACTCCGAGCGCCGCGCGATGCTCGCCGAGCACGGCAAGATGGCGCGCGACTACAAGGACGTCCGCGCCAACACCGTGGCCTCCTTCGCCCTCGGCGACTACGAGTGGCTGCTGGCCTTCGAGGCCGACGAGCTCTACCGCATCGTCGACCTCATGCGGCACCTGCGCGGCTCCGAGGCCCGGCGCCACGTGCGCGAGGAGATCCCCTTCTACACCGGCGCGCTGACCCCGGTCGCCGACCTCGTGGACCGGCTGCCCTGAGCACCCCCCGGCCACCGCGGGAACCGGTCGTCCGCGGCGTACGTCGCAGCGGCATGACCCCGACCCTCGCGAGCCTGCGCCTCCTGGCCCTCGCACCGCTGCTGCTGGCCCTCACCGCGTGCGGGGGCGACGAGACCGTCGCCCGCGACACCGGCTCCACCGACCCCGCGGACCCGGCCGGTCCGCCCGCCCTGGCGCTGCCCGCCGACGTCCGCACCGCCAACCTGGCGATGGTGATGGACACCGGGAAGGGGCCCGAGGTCTGCCTCGGCCCGATCGCGGAGTCGTGGCCGCCCCAGTGCTCGGGGCCCTCCCTGCTCGGCTGGGACTGGTCCGCCCACCCTGAGCACGAGGAGCAGGGCAACGAGAAGCAGGGCAAGATCCGCTGGGGCTCCTTCGCCATCACCGGGTCGTGGGACGGCGAGGCGCTGACCGCGACCGACGCGATCCCGGCCGCGCTCTACGACGTGATGGCACCCGAGCCCTCGGCGCCGACCGACCCCGACCCGGCCGTCCCGGCCGCCGAGCTGCAGCGGATCGCCGAGGAGCTCCCCGACCTGCTGCCCGGGGTGCAGGGCACCTACGCCGCCGAGACCCACGTGCTGGCCGACGTCACCTACGACGACGGCTCCCTGCAGGAGTGGGCGGACGCGACGTACGGCGAGGGCGTGGTCGTGCTGGTGTCCGCGCTGGTGCCCGCCTCGTCCTAGCAGCGACCGGAGTGCGGGTGACGCGCCAGACGCGCCGGGTGCAGTCCGGTCGGGCTCAACCGGCGACCCGGTTGCCCTCGGCGTCCTCGAGGGTGAGGCTGACGGAGTTGATGCAGTAGCGGTCGCCGGTGGGCGTGCCGTAGCCGTCGGGGAAGACGTGGCCCAGGTGGGAGCCGCAGCTCTTGCACAAGACCTCGACCCGGCGCATCCCGTGGCTGTTGTCCTCGCGCTCCTCCACGGTGTCGGGCAGCGACTGGTAGAACGACGGCCAGCCGCACCCGGAGTGGAACTTGGTCTCGGAGCGGAAGAGCTCGGCGTCGCAGGCCTTGCAGCGGTAGACGCCCTCGGTCTCGGTGTCGGTGAGCTTGCCGACGAAGGCACGCTCGGTGCCGGCCTCGCGGAGCACGGCGTACTCCAGGGGGGAGAGCTGCTCGCGCCACTCGGCGTCGGTCTTGGCCACGTCGTAGGACATGCGTTCCTCCTATGTCAAGCGGCGGCCGCGAGTCCAGTCGCGGCCGCTGCTTGATCGGTGTTGAGGTGGTTGAAGACGATGCGGGCCAAACGTCGTTTCAGGCAGCGCAGTGCCTCGGGCGTGGACATGCCGT
>NZ_BAAGUS010000021.1:0-52014 GCF_054781275.1 Nocardioides ginkgobilobae
CCGCGGACCGCGGCAAGGCAGACGACGTCGTGTCGGGCAGATCCCATGGCCGTCAGTGGGCAGTTCTCATGACCGCCAGCGGGCAGCTTCGTGGCCGTCTCCGGGCAGTTTCTCGCGGCCGCCGACAGTGTCCCGGTTCAACCTGCTTGAACCGGAACGCCACACAGTGGGCGTACCCGGTCTGGAGCGGGACCAGCAGGGCCCTCGCGATCTGCGGCGCCGGCCGGGCCGAGCCGTGGGAACCTCGCGGGGTGCCGGCACGTCGCAAGGTCGTGAGTGGGACGTACGGCGCTCGGCCGGCCGGCAGTGGACGCCGTACCTCGGCGACGCCGGCGTCGGTCGTCCTCGCCCTGCTGGTCGCCTCCGCCCTCGCCGGCTGCGCGGGGTCCGAGTCAGGGACCGGCCCGGAGCCCGACGGGCCCGCGCCCGCCCCTGTCCCTGCTGCCTCTGGTCGAGCCGCCCCTGTCGCCACGGCCCCCGCCCACGAGGACGACCAGTCGGGCGGGATGGGCGTGCCCCAGCTCTCCGCCCCGGACGCCCCGGACGCCCCGCACCGGCCCCGACCCCTGACCGTGCGCCTGCAGGTGTCGGACCGCGGTTGCTTCCTGGGCACCGTCCCGGGGACGTCGGACCCGCTGCTGGTCGTCTGGCCCGAAGGCACAGCGATCGGCGCTTCCGGAGACGAGTACGTCCTGCCCTCGGGTGCCACCGCGACCGACGGGAGCCGCCTGTCCGCTCGCGGCGCCGTGGTGCCGGTGCGCTCGCTGCCGTCGTACGCCGAGGACGGGTACTGGGCGATGGCCGTCGACTTCTGCACGCCCGACGCCGCCCGGGTGCTGGTCCTCACCGAGGTGCGGGTGCGATGAGCGGGACCCTTGCCGCCAGACTGGGATCGTGGAGATCTGGGTGAACCCGGCCTGCTCGAAGTGCCGGGCCGCGACGGCGGCCCTGGACGAGGCGGGCGTGGCGTACACGGTCCGGCGCTACCTCGAGGAGCCGCCGACCCGCGGCGAGCTCGTGGCGGTGCTCGAGCGGCTGGGTCTGGAGCCCTGGGACGTCACCCGCACCGGGGAGCCCTCGGCCGCGAGAGTGGCCGACCTGCCCCGCACCCCCGAGGCTCGCGAGGACTGGCTCGCCGCCCTGGTCGCCGACCCGCGGCTGCTCCAGCGGCCGATCATCACCGCCGACGACGGTACGACGGTGGTCGGGCGCGATCCCGAGTCCCTGGCCCGGGTGCTCCCGCCGGGCTGACGCGGCCGGACCGGTGGCCGCACGAGGCCGGTCAGCCGACGTACCGGATGCCGATCATCAGCAGGGGCGTGTCGTCGCGGACGTCGCGGCCCTCCGAGGCCCAGAACCTGCGGTGCCCCTCGCGCCAGTGCTCGAGGTCGCGGTGCCCCTCCCCCTCCGACTCCGCGAACTCCCACGGCACCTCGCCGAAGGTCGTCCGCTCCACCGACGTCACCTCGACGACTCCGGCCGGGGTGCCGTCGTCGTGCAGCAGCACCAGTCGCTCGCCGACGTGCTCGAACGCCTCGCCCTCCTGCTCGTACTCCTCGACCAGGCCGGCCGTCGCCCGCTTGCGACCCTCGATCACCAGGCCGTTGAGGCGTGCCCGCATCTCCCCGGGGGAGCCGAGCTCGAGCGACCTCAGTCCGTCGACGCGAGGCCAGGTCACGACGACACCCCTACCCGGACGCCGAGCCCCACCAGCACGGCCACGACGAAGGCGATCAGCATCTCCACGACCTCATGGTCGGCACCGCGGCAGGGTCACGCCAGTCCTTTTGCCGAGGCGACGGCTAGGCGTCTCCGGCCAGGCGCACGACGTGTAAGGGATCGATGTCGGCCGTCACAACCCTCGAGGTGTGGCGATAGGCGCCGGCAGGTCCAAGACGCGCGAGTGGCGCAGGCGCCAGACGAGGTACGCCGTGCCAAGGCGCGTGCGCCCGTAGCCCTCGAACGGGTCGAACCCGAGAGTCGCGATCACGGTCTCAAGGCGCGACTGCATCGTGCTGTGGTGCACGCCGGCTTCGCGAGCGGCCTGCCGCAACGAGTGCGACCGGACCACCGAGGACAAGGTCTCCGCGCCCCACGCGTAGGCCATCACTGCGTCGACCAGCGCGACGTCGGGCTGGAAGGAGCCGTCCGGCGCGTCGGCGAGCAGCCCGATCAGTCCGCCGAAGTCGTCGGCCAGAACCGACCCGACCGCCGGCGGATCGCACAGCCGCAGCGCGACGAGAGCTGTGCGGAAGGAGTGGTGGAGGTCCTCCACCTCGGTGGCGACGCCGACCCCGCTGGGTACAGCGGCCACCTCGTGGGCACTGGCCGGAAGGACCAGCGCGTGGATGGCACCGAAACGCGTTGCAACGACGTCCTCGGGGCCCTGGGGGTGCTCGGGCCACACGGCGAAGAGGGGCGCACAGACCACTCGGTAGCGCGTCCCCGGACGCAGTCCGAGGGTGATCGCAGAAACGCAGCGTGCCTGCACGTCCACCTCGGCATCGAGCAGCAGGCTCAGGTCGCGCCGGTGGTCGCTCTCACGCCCGCGGCCGTGCCGCATGCGAACCGCCAGGGCGAGTCGCTCCAGCACGATGGCGTCGTTGGGCTGCCGCTCCCCGTTCCGCTCCAACCACACTGTCAGTCCGTCGCTCGCATCCTGCTGGAACGCCGGGTCCACCTCCGGTCGTACGTCGGCCGCGTGATGGCCGCGGGGATCGATGCGCACGGTCTTTGCCGGCGTCTCGGAGTGGAAGCCGGCGACGCAGCCAGCGAGCGATGCGGCAGCGGCAAGCAGCGCGCGCGTGTTGACGTTGCCGACCATGAGTTCGTCGAAGCAGGCGATGACGCGCAGCCCGAGGCTCGCGCTCGGGTCGAGCCGGGCAATGCGGCCGAGCAGCTCCTGCACGACGACCTCCTTCTGCGAGCGAGCGTAGTCCGGTTCTCAGTCGGCGATGATCCGCTCGACCCAGTCGTTCCTGGCCCGGATCATGGCGCGGCCGACGGAGGTATGGGCGGCAAAGATGTCGCATGCGTGGAAGGCCCCCGACCACACGTGCAGCTCCGCGTCACCGCCCGCACGCCAGATCCCGTCCGCGTAGGCGATCGCCTCGTCGCGGAAGATCTCGGCGGCACCCACGTCGATGAACGCCGGAGGCAGGCCCGAGAGGTCCGTTGCGCGGGCGGGGGCGGCGTACTCTGACACCGCCTCGGTGCCGCGGGCGTCGCCGAGCAGAGCAGTCCAGCCGGTCTCGTTGCTGACGCGGTCCCACACGCCGATGCCGTCGAACTGATGGGTCGAGGCCGTGGTGCCGCGGTCGTCGAGCATCGGGTAGTCGAGTACCTGACCCCGTAGCGCCGGTCCGTTACGGTCGCGGGCTGCGAGCGCAAGGCCTGCTGCGAGCCCACCTCCGGCGCTCGCTCCCGCGACCACGAGGCGGTCACGCCGCAAGCCCCAATCCCCTGCACGCGAGGCAGCGGCCTCGAGCGCGGCGTACATGTCGTCGAAGGGGTACGGGTGCGGGTGCTCAGGTGCCAGCCGATACTCCACCGTCACGAGGACCGCGCCGAAGTCGGACACCCAGTCGAGAACCAGGTCGATCCCGCTGAAGCGGTCGCCGAACATCAGCCCGCCCGAGTGCGCATATATCACCCCCGGGCGCTCACCGGGCGCATCCTTGGGACGCAGCACCGACACGGCGACCTCGTGCCCGTCCGGAGCGACGACCACGTCGTCGGTGCAGACGATGCCCTTGGCGACGAGGAGGTCCTCGATGGGCGGGGCGGCGTACGACACGCGCATGAAGTCGATGAGGTCGGGCGTGATCGTCGGCGGGAACATGCCGCCGACCACCGCCAGGCCGGCCCGCAGTTCGGCGTCGAACGGCGGGCGCGCGACCGGCTGCACCTTGGCTGTCACAGGTCTCTCCACATCGTGCGCAATCAGGGAGTCGCAGTTCGGGCGCCTCAGTAGATCGGCGGGGTGGCCAGCCTGCCACCGCCATGTGGCGGTCGTCACTCCTCCGACTCAGACGTCTTGTCGGTTCCCACTCGCCACGGGTTGCAAGACGGTGGTCGGCAGCCGGACGGAGGAACCGTCCCCGCACTCTGAGGAGCAGCCATGGCCACACACATCGACGGATCCGGGATCGACCGCGTGCTCACCGACGCCGTGTCGGACGGTGCTGTGCCGCACGTCGCCGCGATCGTCGCCGACCGCGACGGCGTCCTCTACGAGGGCGGGGCCGGGATCCGCATAGCGGGAGAGTCTGATGACCCGGTCGGCACCTCCACCCACTTCCGCATCATGTCGATGACCAAGATGGTCTGCACCGTCGCTGCGCTGCAGCAGAAGGAACGTGGCGAGCTCGACTTCGACGCTCCGGTGGAGGAGTACGTCCCGGACTTTGCCGACGTCAAGGTGCTCGAGGGGTTCGACGGGGACGAGCCCATCCTGGTCGAGCCGCGCACGAAGGCCACGGTTCACCACCTCGTGACGCACACCTCTGGCCTGGGGTACTGGTTCTGGAACGACCAGCTCGTGAAGTACGAAGCGGCGACTGGCGTCCCGAACGTCGTACCCGGATCGATGGCCGCCTTCGGTGCACCCATGACGGCGCACCCCGGGGAGAAGTACGTGTACGGCATCAACACCGACTGGCTCGGCCGCGTCGTGGAGGCCGTCGCCGGCAAGAAGCTGGACGCAGTCATCGACGAGGGCATCGCTGGCCCGCTCGGCATGAGCAGCACCACGTTCCACCCGGACCAGACGCAGATGGACAACGCCGTCACCGTCCACGTGAAGGGCGAGGACGGCACATGGGCGTCGGCCGGCAACATCCTCAACCCCGAACCCGACTGGTGGGCGGGCGGCCACGGCCTCTTCTCCACCCCCCGCGACTACATCCGCTTCGAGCAGGCGCTCCTGCGAGGAGGCGAGCTCAACGGCGTGCGCATCCTGGACGAAGCCACGGTCGACGCCGCCTTCACCAACCAGATCGGCGACCTCGACTTCCCCGCCGAGATCCCGACCGCGGACCCGCCGATCACCGACACGATGTATGCCGGACCCGGCAACAAGTGGGGCTACGGACTCCTGCTCAACAGCCACGACATCCCTGGCCGCCGCCGCGCCGGCACCGGGTCGTGGGCGGGGCTCTTCAACACCCACTTCTTCATCGACCGCACGACCGGCATCTGCGCCTCGATCTACACCAACTCGCTGCCCTTCATCACGCGTCACGAGGCCTGGAAGCTCTACGGAGACTTTGAGGAAGCGGTGTACGCCGCGCTCTGATCGGGCTCGTCAGAGGACGTCGGTCACCCGGGGAGTCCCTGCGCGGCCATCCACTCCGGGTCCGGGGCCACGGGCTGCACGAGCTCGACGACGAGACCACCCGGGCCGGAGACCTGGCAGCGCCGCTGCCCCCATGGCTCGGTGCGGGGCGCGGTCAGGACCTCGACGCCGGCCCCCGCCAAGCGGGAGTGGTGTTCGTCCACGGCGTCGACGACCAGCGCCAGCATCGCCCCGGACACAGCGGGCCGGCCCTGCCACGTGTGGTGCCCGCGGTCGACGAAGTCGACGGTCACCGCGACGTCCGGGTGGCGAGTGCTCGCGTACCAGCCGAGGTCGACCAGCACCTCGAACCCCAGGTGCTCGGCGACCCAGCCGCCGGCCCCGCTCGCGTCCTCCACGGCGTACGCCGCCGCGACCTGCTCCACCTTCATGACTGCTCCTCCCGACGGCCAGGAAGTCTGCCGCACGGCGGTCCGGGCCGATCGACCTCCCCCCGGCTCAGCCCGGCTGCTCGCCCGGGTCGCCGGCCCCACCCTGCTCACGGCGCCGCTTCTCCTCGGCCTCGTACCTCGCGCGCGCCCGCTGCTCCTCGGCGCGTGCCCGGACCTGACGCAGGAACTCGGCGTCCTTGGCCGGGTCGGAGGCAATCATCCGGCCGGGCCGCTCGTACTCGGCGTACGGCGAGGACGCCGGAGGCACGGGCTTGGGCCGACCGACGAAGAGGTAGACCAGCGAGCCGACCAGGGGGAAGAGCAGGATCATCACGATCCACGCCCACTTCGGCAGGTTCCGCGGCTCGCGGGTGCCGATCACGTCGACCAGGCAGAAGACGGCCAGGGCGAAGGCCACGACGGCGGGCAGGTAGCGGATCACCCGCGCAGTCTCCCCCGCCCGGGCCGAGGTGTCACGCGGCCCGGGCGCACCTGACATGCTGGCCGGCGTGGACGAACGTGCCGACGAGGGCTACGAGCTGACCCGGCTGGCGAGCGCCGACAACTTCCGCGACGTGGCCGGCCCGGGCTACCTCGCCGCCGACGGCGTGCGGCTGCGCCGCGGCGTGCTCTTCCGCTCCAACGAGCTGCAGCTCAGCGACGTCGACGCCGGGGCGCTGCGCGACCTCGGCATCCGCGACGTGCTGGACCTGCGCGACCACCCGGAGGTCGAGGCCCACCCCGATGCCGAGGTGCCCGGGGCGGCCTGGACGCACGTGCGGGTCCCCGGCATCCCGATGGACGACGTCGCCACCCTCACCTCGCGCGAGGAGGGCCTGGCCACCATGAAGCGGGTCTACCGCGTCTTCGTCGAGGACGACGGCGCCCGGGCCGCGTTCGGCGAGCTGCTCACCGTGCTCGCCGACGCCGAGCACCCGCAGCTCTTCCACTGCACCGCCGGCAAGGACCGCACGGGCTGGGCGAGCGCCCTGCTGCTGCGCGCCTGCGGGGTGCCGGAGGAGACCGTCGTCGAGGACTACCTGCTCACGAACCGCTTCGGCGGGACCTGGGCGAAGTACCTCGGCATGGTCCGCGAGCACCTCGGCGAGGACAAGGTCGCGGTCTACGAGACGGTCATGGTCGCCGACACCGCCTACCTTGCCGAGGCCGACGCCGCCGTCGCCGAGCACTTCGGCGACCTCGAGGGCTACCTGTACGACGGCCTGCGGATCACCCGCGGCACCGTCGAGTCCCTGCGCGCCCGGCTGCGGGGCTGAGCCCGCAGCCCCGGGCGGCCCGGGCGTCCAGGAGGCCCGTCAGGGGGTGCGCCCGTGCGGGGCGTCGTGCGGGGTCTCGCGCGGATCCTCACGCGGAGTCTCGCGCGCGGGCCGCGGCTCGTCGGCCTCCCCGGTCCCGACACCGGCCTCCGCGCCGTCGACGTCCGAGGCCCGCAGCACCGTGGTGGGCGGCTGCTTGCGCAGCTCCTCCAGCCGCGGCGCCGGTTCCACGGCCGCCGCGTCGGTGTCGGTGAAGTGGACGTCGATGACCTCGTTGACCTTGTGACGCTGCGCGCGCACGTAGTAGGTGTACGCGCGGCGGTCGGCGGCGGTGAGTTCGACCTTGTCGGTGAACAGCGTCATCAGCGCGCGGGGGTAGAGCCGGCGCGCCAGCACGACGTTGATCTCCATCCCGATCACGCCCATCACCGCGGCGATGTAGAGCAGCCCCATGAGGCCGAGGACCAGCGCGAACGTGCCGTTCATGCCGCTGGTGCCACTCAGCACCGCGGTGACGTAGAGCGTCCCGACGAACTGCAGCGCCTGCAGCATGAGCGCGACGGAGAAGGCACCGGGCGCGGCCTGCATGAAGCGGAGCCGACGAGCCGCGGCCAGCCGGAACAGGTAGGTCAGCACCAGGCCCACGAGCGCGACCGAGACCAGTCGGATCAGCCAGCGCAGGTTGCCGCTCATGTCGCCGCCGAGGGCGTCGGTCTCCGAGCCGACCGCCGAGAGGATCGAGAGGCCGAGGATCGCCAGGCCGGCCGAGCCGAGGAGCACCAGGCTCTTGAAGCGCAGCACGATCGGGTTGGGCCGGGAGTTGCGCGGCACGGCCCAGGCGATGTTCTGCGCGTTCTGCAGCGCCTGGCCCAGGCCGAGGGAGCCGTAGAGCGCCGTCAGACCACCGACGACCACGGCCGTCGTGGAGCCGGTCAGGCCTTCGGGCCGGCCCAGCTCCTCGCCGATGATCGGGAACTGGCCCAGCGCGGAGCTGAGGACCGCCTCCTGCAGCTGCGGGTCGCCCTGCAGCAGGAAGCCGAGGATCGAGGTGGCCAGCAGCAGGAGCGGGAAGATCGCGATGAACCCGTAGTAGGTGATGATCGCGGCGAGGTAGGGACCCTGGTCGTCGACGTACTTGTAGAAGACCGCGATCGGCACCGACAGCACGCGACGGCGCCGCTGCACACCGTCGAGCGTCGTCGCGATCCGTCCCACGGGGGACGACGGTATCGGTAGGGACCCGGCTCAGGGCTCAGCGATACCCGGTTACCCGGGTGTCCGTGCACATACCGGCCACTGCAACACCACCGAAGTGCGGCGATACCCGGGTACCCGGGTATCGCCGCACCCCCCAGCAGCCTCAGTAGGACTTGGGCAGCCCGAGGGAGTGCATCGAGACGAAGTTGAGGACCATCTCGCGGCTGACCGGGGCGATGCGACCGACCCGGGCTGCGACGAGGAGGGCGGCCATGCCGTACTCCTGCGAGATGCCGAAGCCGCCGTGCGTCTGCACCGCGCGGTCCGCGGTGTCGCACGCTGCCTCCGCAGCGGCGTACTTAGCCATGTTCGCGGCCTCGCCGGCGGCGAACTCGTCCCCCGCGTCGTAGAGCGCGGCGGCCTTCTGGGTCATGAGGCGTGCCATCTCGATCTCGATGTGGCTCTGCGCCAGGGGGTGCGCGATCGCCTGGTGACCGCCGATCGGGCCGTTGAAGACCTCACGCTCCTTGGCGTAGGCCACGGCTCGCTCCAGGGCGTAGCGAGCCAGGCCGGTGCTGAACGAGGCACCCATGATCCGCTCGGGGTTGAGGCCGGCGAACAGCTGGGCGAGCCCGCCGTTCTCGTCGCCCACCAAGGCATCCGCAGGCAGCCGGACGTCGTCGATGAAGACCTGGAACTGGCTCTCCGGGCTGACGATCTCCATCGGGATCGCGGTGTACTCGAAGCCGGGAGCGTCCGTTGGAACGACGAACAGGACCGGCTTGATCTTGCCGGTCTTGGCGTCCTCGGTGCGTGCGACGATCAGGACGTTGTCGGCCTCGTCGACCCCGGAGATCCAGATCTTGCGGCCGTTGAGGACCCACCCGTCGCCGTCCTTGCGGGCGGTGGTGGCGATGTTGTGGGTGTTGGTGCCGGCGTCGGGCTCGGTGATGGCGAAGACCATCGTGCTCGTGCCGTCGCAGATGCCGGGCAACCACTTCTGCTTCTGCGCCTCGGTGCCGTACCGGCTGATCACCGTCCCGCAGATGGCCGGCGAGACGACCATGAGCAGCAGGGGACAGCCGGCGGCTGCGAGCTCCTCGCACACAGCAGCCAGGTCGCCGATACCCCCACCCCCGCCGCCGTACTCTTCGGGGACGTTGATGCCGAGATAACCGGCCTTCCCGATTTCCAGCCACAGGTCCGTGGTCTTCTGGCCGGCACGCGCCTGACCGGTGAAGTAGTCGTGTCCGTACTTGCTCGCCAGACGCGCGACCTGCTTGCGCAGCTCCTGGCGCTCCTCGGACTCGGTGAACGTGCTCATGCCTGCTCCTCTGCTGCTTCGACCACTGCCATGACTTCTCCCGCGGCGACCTGCTGACCGGTCGTCACGCCGAGCTGGGTGACCACGCCGTCGGTCGGTGCGCTCACGGTGTGCTGCATCTTCATCGCCTCCAGCACGAGCACCGGGTCGCCCGCGGCGACCTGCTGCCCCTGCTCGACAAGGACCTTGACCACGCTGCCCGGCATCGGCGCCAGCAGCGAGCCGCTCGCGACCTGGTCGGCCGGGTCCACGAACCGCGGCACCCTGGTCAGGCGGACGTGCCCGCCCGGTCCGTCGACGTCGACGACCTCGCGCCCGGGCAGGCCGGTGACCGTGCAGGCGTACGTCGTCGCGACGCCGTCCCGCTCGAGCGTGACCGTCTCCGGGGCCGCGGCCAGGACGCGCACGTCCTCGGCCGTGTAGCCGTCGCGACCGCCCCACCACTCCGCGGTGACCTCGGTGTCACCGACCGTGAACGTGGTGCGCTGCGGCTGGCTCGGCACGTTGCGGAACCCGACCGGGATCCGCTGCTGGACCGCGCGCGCGACCCGGTGGGCCTCGGCGATCGCCAGCGCGGCCGCGAGCGGCGCGTCCCGGTCGGCCTCCCGAGCCGGCGGCGCCCAGTCGGTGAGGAACGCGGTGCTCACCTCGCCGCGCAGGAACGCGGGGTCGGTGAGGATCGCGACGAGCTGGTCGCGGTTGGTGGTCAGCCCGTGGATCCGGCTGCGGCGCAGGACGCCGGCGAGCTGGCGCGCGGCCTGCCCGCGGCTCGGTGCGTGCACCACGACCTTGGCCAGCATCGCGTCGTAGAAGGTCGAGACCTCGCTGCCGGAGACGAACCCGCGGTCCACCCGCACGCCCGGCTCGGAGCCGTCCGCGCCGGGGATCTCGAAGGTGGTGAGGAGGCCGGACTGCGGCTGGTAGTCCGCGGCCGGGTCCTCGGCGTAGAGCCGGACCTCGATCGCGTGCCCCTGCACGGGTCCGGCAGCCGAGGCCGGTGCGCCCTCGGCCGCCGCCAGCTGCTGGGCGACCAGGTCCACCGCGTGCACGAGCTCGGTGACCGGGTGCTCGACCTGCAGCCGGGTGTTCATCTCCAAGAAGAAGAACCGCTCCGTCTCCTCGTCGTAGAGGAACTCCACTGTGCCGGCGCCGCGGTAGTCGATCGCCTCGGCGGCCGCCCGGGCCGCCTCGTGCATGGCGGTGCGCACGTGGTCGGGCAGACCCGGGGCGGGCGCCTCCTCGACGACCTTCTGGTGCCGGCGCTGGATCGAGCAGTCGCGGTCGCCGTAGACGACCGAGCCGACGACCTGCACCTCGACGTGGCGGCCGCGCTCGACGTACGGCTCGACGAACACGGTGCCGTCACCGAAGGCGGAGGCCGCCTCCTCGCGTGCCTTCGCGATCTCCGTCTCGAGGTCGGCCAGCGACCGCACGACGCGCATGCCGCGGCCGCCGCCACCGGCGGAGGCCTTGACCAGCAGCGGCAGGTCGGCCTCGGTCGGCTGCTCGGGTGCCTCCAGGACGGGCACACCGGCGGCCTTCATCAGCTCCTTTGCGCCGATCTTGGAGCCCATCGCGGTGATCGAGGCCGGGTCGGGCCCGACCCAGGTCAGGCCGGCGTCGACGACGGCCTGGGCGAACTCCGCGTTCTCGGACAGGAAGCCGTAGCCGGGGTGGATCGCGTCGGCGCCGGCGCGGCGGGCCGCGTCGAGGACGCGGTCGACCCGCAGGTAGGTCTCGGCCGGCGTGCTGCCGGGCAGGCGTACGGCGACGTCGGCCTCGGCCACGTAGGGCAGGGCCGCGTCGGCGTCGGAGTGGATCGCCACCGTCTCGATGCCGAGGCTGCGGCAGGTCCGGAAGACCCGGCTGGCGATCTCGGCACGGTTGGCGACGAGCAGTCGCGAGATCTGTCGCTTCATGGGCGGAACACCCCGAATCGGTCGGTGCCGGCGATCGGCTTGTTGCGGATGACGGACAGGCAGATGCCCAGGACCGTTCGGGTGTCGCGCGGGTCGATGACGCCATCGTCGTACAGCATCCCGGAGAGGAAGTGCGGCAACGACTGCTCCTCGATCTGGGCCTCCACGACTTCCTTGATCGCCCTGAATCCCTCGGCGTCGAAGACCTCACCCTTGGACTCGGCTGACTGGCGGGCGACGATCTCGAGCACGCCGGCCAGCTGCGCCGGACCCATGACCGCCGACTTCGCCGAAGGCCAGGTGAAGAGGAAGCGTGGATCGTAGGCGCGGCCGTTCATGCCGTAGTTTCCGGCACCGTAGGAGGCACCCATGATCACCGTCAGGTGCGGCACGGTGGAGTTGGAGATCGCGTTGATCATCATCGCGCCGTGCTTGATGATCCCGCCCTGCTCGTACTCCTTGCCGACCATGTAGCCGGTGGTGTTGTGCAGGAACAGCAGCGGGGTGTCGGACTGGTTGGCCAGCTGCACGAACTGCGTGGCCTTCTGCGCCTCCTCGCTGAACAGCACGCCCTGGGCGTTGGCGAGGATGCCGACCGGCTGGCCGTGGATCGAGGCCCACCCGGTCACCAGCGAGGTGCCGTAGAGCGGCTTGAACTCGTCGAAGGCCACGGCGTTGGTCGGGCTGACCCCGTCGACGATCCGCGCGATCACCTCGCGCGGGTCGAACGGCTCCTTGAGGTCGCTGGGGATCAGGTCGAGCAGCTCCTCGGGGTCGAGGTCGGGCTCGGCGTACGACGGGGCCGGGTCCTTGCGGGCCCGGTCGAGCCGCGCCACGATGCGCCGCCCGATCCGGATCGCGTCGAGCTCATCCTCGGCGAGGTAGTCAGCCAGTCCGGACGTCCGCGCGTGCATCTCGGCACCGCCGAGGCTCTCGTCGTCGGACTCCTCGCCCGTGGCCATCTTCACCAGCGGCGGACCGCCGAGGAAGACCTTGGCCCGCTCCTTGACCATCACCGTGTAGTCGCTCATGCCCGGCACGTAGGCACCGCCGGCGGTGGAGTTGCCGAAGACCAGCGCGACCGTCGGCTCCTTGCGCGCGCTGGCGCGCGTCAGGTCGCGGAACATGCGCCCACCCGGGATGAAGATCTCCTTCTGCGACGGCAGGTCCGCTCCGCCGGACTCGACCAGCGAGATCGTCGGCAGACCGTTCTCCTGGGCGATCTGGGAGGCCCGGAAGATCTTCTTCACCGTGATCGGGTTCGACGCACCCCCCTTCACCGAGGGGTCGTTGGCGCTGATCAGGCACTCGACCCCCTCGACGACACCGATGCCGGTGACCACGCTCGCGCCGACGGGGAAGTCCGTCCCCCAGGCTGCCAGGGGCGAGAGCTCGAGGAACGCCGAGCCCTCGTCGATCAGCAGCTCAATCCGTTCGCGGGGCAGCAGCTTGCCGCGCTTGTGGTGGCGGGCGACGCTGCGCTCACCGCCGCCGGCGACGGCCTTGGCCTGCTCGGCGTGGAGCGCCTCGATCTTGGCCAGCATGGCTTCGCGGCGCGTGGGCGTCTCAGCCACGGGTGCGTCGGTCACTTCTCGAGCACCGCCTTCATCTTCTCCATCGTGGTGCGCATACCCTTCTCGTTGGTCTTCCCGCGCGACCAGCCCAGCAGCAGCCAGTAGATCTTCATCGGGAGCTTGGTCTCGAGCCGGAAGTACTCGGTGACCTTCGAGCCGCCCGAGCCGTCGGGGGCGATCCGGTAGCCCCAGTTGTTGATGGTCACCTCGGGGGTCCCGACGGAGAACTCGAACACGCCCTCGGACGTGTCGGTCGGCGGCTCGCAGCGCGTGACCCTGCAGGCCGACCAGTACGTCGGGCCGACGCCGTTGCGCTTGACGTGGCCCTTGAACGTCGCGCCGACCTCGGGGCCGGTGCTGCCGCGGGTCCAGCGGGCCTCGAAGGTCTCGGGGGAGAACTCCCCGATCCGGGTCACGTCGCTGACCAGGTCCCACACCTCCTGCGGTGCGGCGGCGATGTCGACAGTGACCTGGCCGGTGGGGTGTCCGATGCTCATCGTGCCTCCTCCAGGGGTGACCGGCTCTGCCAACCGATCGGGGCCGGCGATCCTCACTGTTCGACCCTCTTGCGTGGGCTGTAACCGAACAGCTTCGCTGCGAGGTCGGCCAAGACCTCGCTGGCACCGCCGCCGATGGGCAGGATGCGGGAGTCGCGCGCATGTCGCTCGACCTCGGTGCCGTGCATGTAACCGGTGCCTCCGTGCAGCTGGACCGCCTCGTATGTGACCTTGGTGGCAGCATCGACCGCCGTCTGCTTGGCCAGGCAGGCCTGAGCCACGACGTTCTCGCCGGCGATGTGGCGACCGGCGACATCGCGCGCGTAGGCGCGTGCCACCTCGACCTCGCGTCGCATCTCGACCAGCTTGTGCCGGACCACCTGGTTGGCCACCAGCGGACGGCCGAAGGTGTGCCGGTCGTGGGCGTAGGCGACGGTGAGATCCAGCGCGCGAGCCGCGATCCCGTAGGCGTGCACGGCGAGCCCGATCCGCTCGACCACGAACTGCTCGGCGATCTGGTAGAACCCGGTGTTCTCGCGACCGACGAGGTTCTCGACGGGGACCCGCACGTCGACGTAGGCCAGCTCGGCGGTGTCCGAGCAGTGCCAGCCAGTCTTGCGAAGTGCCCGGTCAACGGTGAATCCGGGCGTGTCCTTCTCCACGACGAGCAGTGAGACCCCCGCATGCCCGGGGCCACCGGTACGCACCGCAGTCGTTACGAAGTCGGCCCTCACCCCGGAGGTGATGAAGGTCTTGGCGCCGTTGACCACGTAGTGGTCGCCGTCGCGCACGGCTGTGGTCCGGATTCCCGCGACATCGGACCCGCCGCCCGGCTCGGTCACCGCGAGGGAGCCGATCATCCGCCCCTCGAGTGTGGGTCGGACATACCGCTCCACCAAGCCCGCCCAGTCCGCACCCTCCTCCCGCTGCGCTGCCGCGACCATGTGTGGCAACGCGATCCCGTGGGTGAACAGCGACGCCAGCACGCCGCTGGAGCCGCCGGCGGTCAGCAGCCCCTCCTGGCAGTCGTTGGTGTCTTGCAGATCGCCCCCGGAACCGCCGAACTCCTCGGGGAATCCCACGCCAAGGATCCCTTGCTGGGCGGCACTGCGGTGGAGGTCGCGTGGCAGCATGCCCTCCTCCTCCCACGCATCGAGATGCGGGGCGATCTCTCGTCGAGTGAACTCCGCCCCGAGGGCGAAGACAGGCGAGTCGTTGACGATGGACGGGTTCACAGCAGCTCCTCCTGCACGTGCACGCTCCGGGCGCGCATCCACTCACCGAGGCCCTTGGCCTGCGGGTCGAACCGGGTTGAGGCCGCGACACCGTCGCCGAGCAGCCCCTTGATCACGATGTTCACGGCGCCGAGGTTCGGCAGCATGTGGACCTCGACGGCGTCCTCGCCCAGCGCCGCCGCCTCGGGCACGAGCTCGCGGACCTTGCGCGGGCTCATCAGCTTGGCCAGCCAGGTCACGCGGGCGTCGTACGACGGCGAGCCGTCATGGGCGACCCACAGCCCGACGTTGGCGTCGCCGCCCTTGTCGCCGGAGCGCGCGTGCACGAAGGTCCCCAGTGGCATCCGCCGCGTGAGGGTGTCGGCGGGCGCCGGGAACGGCGTGGGACGCAGCCCGGCGGTGTGGACGGCCTCGGCCGTCACCTCGGGGTCGGGCACGACCTCGCGGGTGCCGTCGGGCAGGACCACGACGTGCTCGACGGCGCTGCGCTCGACGTACGCCGGTCGGTAGACGCCGTACGGCGTGGGCTGGCTGGGCGGGGTGGTCATGGTGAAGCCGGGGTAGGACGCCAGGGCGTTCTCCACCAGCGGGCCGGTGAACCCCTTGCCGCACGGGCCGGGCTCGGGGTCCTTCACCGTGCAGCGCAGCAGCGTGGAGGCGGCCTCCTCGGTGTCGGCGTCGGCCTCGGGGAGGGTCACGCGGCTCCACTCGACGCTCTGCGCGGTGAGGCGCGGCGAGACCTGCTCGCGCACCCAGTCGGCCTTGGCCTCGACGTCGAGACCGGTGAGCACCAGCTCCATGGAGTTGCGCCAGCCGCCGAGCTCGTTGACGCAAACCTTGAGCTTCTCCGGCGGCGGCGACCCGACCGTGCCGGAGATGCCGACGCGGTCGGTGCCGAGCTGCTCGAGCCGGACGGTGTCGAGGTGGGTGGTGACGTCGGGGTTGAGGTAGCGCGTGGACTGGATCTCGTAGACCAGCTGCGCGGTGACGGTGTCGACGGTGACCGCGCCGCCGGTGCCCGCCTGCTTGGTGATGACGCTCGAGCCGTCGGCGTGCAGCTCCGCGACGGGGAAGCCGAGCGGCTTCGTGGGGTCCATGCCGGCCTTCATCAGCGCGCGGAAGCCGCTGAAGTTGCCGCCGGTGGCCTGGGTGCCGCACTCGATGACGTGCCCGGCGACGACCGCGCCCGCGAGGGCGTCGTGGTCGGCCGGGGTCCAGCCGAAGTGGGACGCGCCCGCGCCCACGACGAGCGCGGCGTCGGTGACCCGGCCGGTGACGACGACCTGGGCGCCGGTGTCGAGCGCGCGGGCGATGCCGAAGCCGCCGAGGTAGGCGTTGGCGGTCAGGGCGCCCGGGAATCCCAGCTCCTGCGCGCGGGCACGCAGGTCGTCACCCTCGACGTGGGCGACCGCGACATCGAGCCCGAGACCCTGTGCGAGCTCGCGGACCTTGTCGGCCAGGCCGGCGGGGTTGAGGCCGCCGGCGTTGGTGACGATCCGGATGCCCTTCTCGACCGCGTCGCCGAGGCAGTCCTCGAGCTGGCGCAGGTGGGTCCGGGCGTAGCCCAGGCCCGGGTCCTTCATCGTGTCCTTGCCGAGGATCAGCATGGTCAGCTCGGCGAGGTAGTCGCCGGTGATGACGTCGATCGGGCGGCCGTCCTCGAGGGCGCCGTCGACCAGCTCGCGCATGGCCGAGAGGCGATCGCCGTAGAAGCCGGAGCAGTTGCCGACGAGCAAGCTGCGGGCGGTTTCGGCGCTCATGCCTGCTTCTCCCGTCCGCCGCCGGCCGGGCCGGCGAAGGCCTGCGCGATGGTGAGCCAGTGCTCGGCGTCCTCGCCCATGGCGACCAGGTCGGTGTCGTCGCGGTGCACGCGCTGGGTGACCAGGCAGCAGAAGTCGTACGCCGAGCCGGTCACCCGCTGCGGGGCGTCCTCGGGACCCCACGTCCACACCTCGCCGCTGGGCGCGGTGAGCTCCACGCGGAACTCCTCGCCCGGCGGGGTCTGCTCGTGCACGGAGTAGGCGAAGTCGCGGGTGCGGATGCCCAGGTGCGCGACGTGCTTGATCCGGTCGGTCGGCAGCGGCCGGCCGCCCTCGGCCGCGGGGTTCGCGACGGCGTCGTAGACGTCGAGGGCGTGCGCCCAGGTCTCCATGTAGCGCGCGGTGGCCATGCTGGCCGGGGACATCGGGGGGCCGAACCACGGCATCTTCGCGCCGGCCGGCACGGCCCGAAGTGCCTCGCCCAGCGCCGTACGGCCCTGGTCCCAGCGGGCGAGCAGCTCCGCGGTCGACAGCGCGGCGAGCTCCTCGGCGCCGGCGTCGACGAAGCCGTCGACGTCGGCCAGCGCGGCGGTCACGATCGCGTCCCACGCCGCCTTGCCGTCGGGCCAGCGCTCGGGGTCGGTGGTGCGGGCGGCGGCCACGGCCTGCTCGTCGGTCCAGGCGAGGTGGGCGACCTGGTGGGCCACGGTCCACCCGGGCGCGGGGGTCGGGGTGGACCAGGCGTCGGGGTCCAGGCCGGTCACCACCGCGCGGAGGGCGTCGCCCTCGGCGGTCAGGTCGTCGAGCAGGTCGTCGAGCAGGCTCATCAGGTCGTCTTTCTGGAGGTGGCGTGGTTCGGGTCGTGGGTCGTGCCGGGGGCGGCGCCGAGGGCCTGGTCGATGGTCTGGGCCCAGCGGTCGAGGATCCGCTCGCGGCGGCGGCGGTCGTCGCTGATCGTGTTGGCCAGGCCCAGGCCGCGGACCAGGTCGAGGGTGGCCTGCACCAGCTCGCGCACGCCGGGAACCGACTCGTCGGCGCCGAGCAGCTCGACGGTGAGGCGGTGCACCTCGCGCCCGACCTTCTGCTCCAGCGGCGCCACGGCCTCCATCAGGGCCGGGTCGGTGCGCGCGGCGACCCACAGCTCCAGTGCGGCGGTGAAGACCGGCGAGGTGAAGTGGTCGCCGAGCAGGGTCAGCACGGCCCGGGTCCCGCCACCGCTGGGCAGCGCCGCGGCGGCCGCCTCGAGCTCCGCACCGCGCACGGCGGTGAGGTGCTCGACCGCGGCCACGACCAGGTCGTTCTTGGTCGGGAAGTGGTGCAGCTGCGCGCCGCGGCTCACCCCAGCACGCTCGCTGACCAGCGTCGTGCTGGTGCCCGCGAACCCACGCTCGACGAGCAGCTCGACCGTCGCCTCCAGGAGTCGGGCGCGCATGGCCCGGGAGCGCTCCTCCTGGGGCACCCGGGTCGTCGCTGCGGTCACCACGCGCTCATCCTGGGTGTCGGACTAACAAACAGTCAACCCTGTCTTTTTCTGCTCAGCCAGTTTCGCCGGCCGCCCGCGGCCTCAGTCGACCCGAGCGGTGAGCGGCAGCCGGGAGCGCGCGGTGAGCCCGACGACGGCGGAGGTCAGCACGGGCAGCCCGACCACCACGACGAGGACGAGCAGCCACGGGACGTCGAGGTAGTGGCTGGGCCCGGTGACGGTGCCCGCGCCGGAGTAGTCGACCGGGCCCGTGAGCGGGTAGGTGATCGCCACCCCCGGGACCGCACCCACGAGCGCACCGAGCACGGCCCCGACCAGCCCGACGACCAGCGCGTACGCCGCCGCCACCCCGCGCCGGGTGCGCGGGGCGGCCCCGACGGCCGAGAGCGTGGCGAGGTCCGGGCGGGCGTCGGAGAGCGCCAGGAACGTGGCGGTCAGGGTGCCGCCGAGCATGAGGACCGCGCCCAGTGCACCCAAGACCAGCTGCACGACCGCCGTCTCGGCGGGCGGCTCGTAGCCGCGCTCGACGTAGGTGCTGGAGCGCTGGCCGGCCATGCCCTGCACCACCTCGGAGACGTCCTGCTCGACCGCCCGCGACACCGGGCCCGCCAGCACGAGGCCGGCGTCGTGGACCGGGGCGGAGAGCCGCTCGGCGGCGCGGGTGGACAGCACGCCCTGCATCGGTGCGTAGTCGCCCTCGACCGGCACGAAGAACGTCGGCACCTCCACCACGCGTCGCGAGCCCGCCGGCCCCCGCACCCGCAGCACGACCGCGCTGCGAGCGACTCCTTCCCTGGCACCAGCGGTGTCGTCACCGATGTCGGGCCCGAGACCGTTGCCGGGCCCGGAGAACGCCAGCGCACCGCCCTCGCGGAGCACCTCGTCGGCCGCGGCGCGCTGCTCCTGGTCCAGTCCCACGAGCACGTCGGGCACCTGGTCGGCCACGAGCACGCTGGCGTCGAGGGCACCGCCCCACGAGGAGAGCACGACCTCGCCGGGTCGGTCGCCCGGTCGGTCGCCTGCGGTCCGGAACGAGACCTCCGTGTAGCGCCCGTGATCGGGATCGACCCCGACCAGACGCCGCGTGGCCAGGTCCGGCGCCACGTCGGCCAGGGCGGCTTCGATCTGCTCGTAGTCGGGGTTCCTCCGGTAGTCGACGACCAGGCCGGTGCCCTCGGGCAGGGTCGCGGTGTAGGTCTCGCGGTTCTGGGCCTCGTCACTGCTGATCGCCACGCCCAGCGCCACGACCCCGGCGACGGTGGCGGCGACCGCTGCCACCGCCGGGACGGTGCGGGTGCGGTGCCGCGCGGCGTCGCGGGCCGCCAGCCGCAGGGAGAGCGGCAGGTGCCGGGCGGCCCGGGCGACCGCCGAGACCACGGGCGGCACGAGGAGGATCATCCCGAGCACGCAGACGATCGCCGCGGCGGCGATCGGGACCTCGCCGCCGCCCGCGGTGCCGCGCGAGGCGCCGTACGCCGCAGCAGCGACGCCCGCGCCGAGCAGCGCCACCCCGAGCACGGGCGAGCGTCGTGAGGGCGCCGCGTCGCCGCGGCGACCGGCGAGCACGGCGACGACGTCCTGGCGGGAGGCCAGCCAGGCGGGGACCGCGGCCGCGAGCAGGGCACTGAGCAGGCCGAAGGCGGCCACGCCGAGCAGGTGCCAGGGCTGGACGTCGAAGGGGCCGAAGCGCTGGTCCGTGATGCGCTCGGCGAGCGGGACGGCCGCAGCGCCGCCGAGCACGCCGAGGACCAGTCCCAGCAGGGTGGCCAGCGCGCCGAGCACCACTCCCGAGGCGAGGACCACCCGGCGGGCCTGCCGCGGCGTACCCCCTGCGGCTGCGACCAGCGCGAGCGTGCGGGACTGGCGACGTGCGCCGACCGCGAAGGCCGGACCGGCCAGGAGCACCACCTCGAGCAGCACCATCACCACGACCAGCACGAGGCTGGCCACGAGCGGCCCGTCGAGCAGGTCCTGCCCGTAGCGGACCTCCGGTGCGAGCGCGGACTCCGGCGGCGGGTCGGCCAGCACGGCGCGCGAGGTCACGACGCCGCCGAGCTCGTTGAGGTCACGGACGTCGGCCCACTCGACCGGGTCCCCGCCGACCAGCCAGCTGGAGGGCTCTCCGAGCTCGAAGGCGCCCGGGAGGCCGTACGCGCGGGCGCGGCCCGTGGTCGAGCCGCTCTCGGCGGTGCCGACGATCTCCAGGCTGATCCCGCGGGAGAGCTCGAGCCGCTCGCCAGGCTCCCGGCCCAGCAGGAAGGCGTTGACGACCACCTCGTCGGTGCTGGTCGGCCAGCGCCCGCTCGTGAGCTCGACGAGGCCGGCGGTGAGCGGGTCGTCGAGGGCGGTCTCCAGCACCTCGGCATCACCGCTGCCCAGGGCGGTCTTGTAGCGGACCGAGCCCTCGGAGACCGGCGCCACCGGCCGCTGGCCGAGCAGGTCCTCGACCTCGGCCAGCGTCAGCGGGTCGCCGCCCTGGCCCCCGCCCCAACCCATGCCGTCCTCGGGATCGGGCAGCTGGAAGACGACGGCGTCGCCGCTGGCGTCAGCGGCGTCGACCCGGGCCTGGGCCGCCCCGAGCCGGCGCTCCACCACCTCGAGGCCGGAGACCTCCGCGGTGGCGTAGACGGTGTCGGCGATCGAGACCGCCGTGACCGGCAGGGCGATCATCACCAGGGTCAGCAGGCTGCGCCCGCGGGCGCGACGGGCCTCGCGCGCGGCCAGGCGCAGCGCGAGGCGCCAGCCGACCACCGCTCCCGAGAAGCGCCCGCTCACCCGAGCCGCCCGGCCCCGAGCAGGTCCTCGACCGGCGCACTGCCGGACTCGTCGACGACCACGCCGTCGCGCAGGAAGACCACCCGGTCCGCCCATGCCGCGTGCCGGGCCTCGTGGGTGACCAGCACGCCGGCGGCGCCGGCGTCACACCGAGCGCGCAGCAGCCGCAGGATCTCCTCGCCGGTCTCGCTGTCGAGCGCCCCGGTCGGTTCGTCGGCCAGGACCAGCCGACGCTCGCCGACAACGGCCCGCGCGATGGCGACGCGCTGCTGCTGGCCGCCGGACATGTCGTCGGGGAAGCGGTCGGCCAGCGCGGCGATGCCGACCTCCTCCAGCGCCTCCATGGCCTCGCGGCGGGCGCGGGAGGCTCGGACGCCGTCGAGCTCGCGCGGCAGCGCGACGTTCTCGACCGCGGTGAGGGCCGGGATGAGGTTGAAGCCCTGGAAGACGTAGCCCACCGACGTACGCCGCATGCGGGCCCGCTCGGAGCGGTCGAGCGCGGTCAGGTCGACGCCCTCGACCTCGACCACCCCCGAGCTCGGCTCGTCGAGGCCGCCGGCGATGGTGAGCAGGGTGGACTTGCCCGAGCCCGAGGGGCCCATGACCGCGACGAGCTCGCCGGGGTGGGCGGCGAAGGTGATGCCGCGCAGCGCGTGCACCTGGGCCTCGCCCTCGCCGTGGACGCGGTGGACGTCGAGCAACCGCAGGGCGGCGGTGGGGTCGGCACTCATCGGCCGGCCTCCTCGTCCGAGCCGCGGCGGGGTCGCGGGTCCAGCGCCGTCGAGGAGGGGCGGCGCAGCGGACGGGTGCGGTCGCGCAGCCGCTCGGCGGAGTGCCGCAGCCAGCGGTCCTCGCGGCGCGTCAGCTGTGCAACCAGGGCCACGGGCAGGGCGCGGGGGCTCATCGGCGCGCCCCCTTCCGGGTCGTGCGGTCGTCGTCTCGACGCCCGCTCGTCGCATGCACTCCTCGCGCGAGGGACCCCGGGACAGGCTCGCTCGTCGCTGCCGCCTCCTGGGCAGCGCGGCGCAGCCGGGCCTCGCAGTGGTCGAGCCAGCGGATCTCGGCCTCGGCGGCGAAGACCAGCGAGTCGAGCACCAGGCCCCAGGCCAGGTCGGCGCGCCCGGGGCTCACCTCGGCGCCGGCCTGCCGCTTGAGCCGGGTGTAGTCCTGCAGCGCGGTCATCGAGGCGCTGCGCTGGCGCTGGATCAGGGTGCCGACGTCGACGCCGGGCACGGTGACCGCGAGCGCCAGCTTGATCGCCAGCTCGTCGCGCGGCGGCTGGGTGCGGGCGACCGGCGTCGTGAACCAGGTCGCGACCTCCTCGTGCCCGCTGTCGGTGAGCCGCCAGCGCTCGTGGCCGTCCTCGTCCTCGCCGGCGGCCTCGACCAGGCCGTCGCGCTCGAGCCGGGTCAGGGTCGTGTAGACCTGCCCGACGTTGAGCGGCCAGGTGCCGCCGGTGCGGCTCTCGAACTCCTGCCGCAGCTGGTAGCCGTACATCGGCTCCTGCTCCAGCAGGGACAGCAGCGCGTGCTTGACCGACACGGTCGGCTCCTCCCGAGGTGGCGGGAGCACGGCGCCCATCGCAGTGCCTACCCGGTATGCACTGACCGTAGCCCCCTGCCTACCCGGTATGCAACTGCCATCGCCGAACCGTCGGTTCCGCACCGTCGAACTGTCAGTTCCGAACCCTTGAGACGTCAGTTCCGAACCCTCGCCTCCCGATGTCGTACGCCGCAGCGAGACTGTCCCCATGACCACGACCCTGATCACCGGCGCGAGCTCCGGCCTCGGCGCCGAGATGGCCCGTCAGCTCGCCGCCCGCGGCGAGGACCTCGCCCTCTGCGCCCGCCGCACCGAGCGGCTGGAGGAGCTGCGCGAGGAGATCCTCGCCGCGCACCCCGAGCGCCGGGTGGCGGTGTCCGCCCTCGACGTGACCGACCACGAGGCCGTGCACACGGTGGTGCACGCCCTGCGCGAGGAGCTCGGCGGGCTCGACCGCGTCGTGGTCAACGCCGGTCTCGGCAAGGGTGCGGCGATCGGCACCGGCCGCGCCGACGCCAACCGCGAGACCGCCGTCACCAACTTCCTCGGGGCCCTGGCGCAGACCGAGGCCGCGATGGAGGTCTTCCGCGCGCAGGGCCACGGGCACCTGGTGATGATCTCGTCGATGTCGGCCATGCGCGGGATGCCCAAGTCGCTGACGACGTACGCCGCCACCAAGGCCGGCGTCGCCCACCTCGCCGAGGGCATCCGCACCGAGCTGCACGGCACGCCGCTGCAGAAGAAGATCACGGTGACGGTGCTCTACCCCGGCTACATCGCCTCGGAGATGAACGAGAAGGTCCAGCAGTCGACGCCGCTCATGGTCCCCACCGACAAGGGCGTGCGCGCGATGGTCGCGGCCATCGAGAAGCAGGTCGACTCCGCGTGCGTGCCCGCCCTGCCGTGGGCGCCGCTGTCGGTCGTCATGAAGCACGCGCCGCTGGGTGTGCTCAAGAAGCTCGTCTGACCGGCCGCACCGAACGACCCTCGACCTCCAGCCGCAGCCCGGCCACCGTGTGCGAGAGCCCGCGGTGGTCGGGCACCGTCGTCGCCAGCACGGTGACGAGCAGGTACGCCGCCAGGGCCACACCGCGGCCGGGGACCGGCAGCAGGACGAGCAGGTAGACCGGGCCGAGCCCCGCCGCCAGCTTGAGCACGCGGCCGGGGACGGTCCAGCCCGGCCGGTCGGTCCGGGTCGTGATGGCGACGACCAGCTCACCGAAGGTCCGACCCAGCACCAGCACGCACAGCGCCTGCAGCGCGAACGGCACCGTCCACTGCAGCACCCACTGCACGTCACGGTGCGCCCCGGTGTCGAGGACGAAGACCATGAGGCCGCGCCACAGCACCGCCACGAGCCCGCCGACCATGAGCACGAACAGCGCGTCGCTGACCATCCCGGCGAGCCGGCGCCCCCAGGTGATGCGGGTCGGGAGCGGCCGTGGCACGGCGTCCTCGCGCTTCCAGGGCAGCGAGATCAACGCGCCGGCGATCGCGCCGAGCGTGTTGACGAGCAGGTCGTCCACGTCGAACTTGCGGTAGGCGCAGCCGTAGAAGCCCCAGACACCGGTCCGTTGCGTCATCTCGATCGCCAGCGACACGGCGAGACCGGCGATCGCGGAGACCAGCACCCCGCGGCGCAGGACGAGCCGGACCAGCACGCCGAGGGGCACGAAGAGCAGCACGTTGAGCAGCACCTGCTGGACCGCCTGGTCGCGCAGGAACATCCGTACCCCGTCGTCGGGCAGCCCGACCAGCCCGATGGTGCCGAGCAGGTCGGTCTGCGGGACCTTGCAGCGGAACGACCCGCGGTCCGGCAGCGGGAGCAGCGTGTAGGTCCACAGGGCGATGGAGTAGACCGCGCCGGAGAGCAGGATCGTGAGGTCGCCGGGGCTCATGGTCCCGTCGCGGCGGTACTCGTAGGCGGCGACCGGGACGAACAGGACGACGGCGGCGATCGTGCCGAGGCCGATCGCGGCCACGGCGTTGAAGACCTGGTCGGACACAGCCCGCCAACCTAGCGGTAGGTGAGCAGCTCCCCGGCCAGGTGCTCGTGCTCGTTGAAGGTCAGCAGCCGGGTGCCGCGCGGGCCGACGAGGACCCGGCTGACGCCGGAGTTGACCGCGACGGTGTTGAGCCGCTGCCAGGTGTCGGGCAGGGCGGCGCCGGAGACCCCGAGCAGGCCGGCGGCGACCAGGCCGACGACACCTCCGGACGTCACCACGACGACCGTCTGCCCGCTGCCGCTGCGCGCGACCGCGTCGGCCAGCGCGGCGGAGGTGCGGGCTCCGAAGTCGTGCCAGGACTCGTCGTACCCGTCGCCGCCGGCGGTCCACAGCTCGGTGGCCCGCTCGAAGAGCGCCTGGAACTCCTTGCGGTCCAGGGAGAACGGGTCGGCGGGGAGGTCCGGGAAGCGGGCGACGACGCCGAGGTGGTCGAACTCGTCCCAGCGGGCGTCCTCCTCGACCGCAGGACCGGACCAGCCGGCCCCCTGCACCATCGCCTCGAGGGTCTCGCGGTGGCGCCGCATCCCGCCGCGCAGCAGCACGGTGGGGCGTACGCCGGCAGCTGCGAGGTGCGCGCCGAGCCGACGGCCCTGCTGCCACCCCGTCTGCGACAGCACGTCGTAGTCGTCGGCACCGAAGGAGGCCTGGCCGTGCCGGACGAGCAGCAGCTGCCCCATCAGGCGCCGGGGGCGGTCGCGCCGCCGGCCGCGGTCACCAGGCGCCGGCAGCGCTGCTCGAGGTAGGACACGACCTGCCCGAGCAGGGCGTAGGACTCGTTGGTGGTCTGCTTGTTCACGTAGCGGTACCAGATCTGCTGGGCGATCACCGCGAGCCGGAACAGCCCGAACACCTCGTAGAAGACCAGGTCGCGCTCGCTGGGGGCGTGACCGGTGCGCGCGCAGTAGCGGTCGACCCACTCGCGCCGCGTCCACATGCCCGGCGCGTTCGAGGGCTGGCGGCGGAAGAGCTGGAACAGGTCGTCGTCGTCGGCCTCGACCCAGTAGGCGATCATCGAGGAGAGGTCCATGAGCGGGTCGCCGACGGTCGCGAGCTCCCAGTCGAGCACCGCCCGCACCTGCAGGTCCTCGTCGAGGACGAGGTTGTCGAGCCGGTAGTCGTTGTGGATCAGCACCTGGCCGACGTCGGCCGGCTGGTGCTCCTCGATCCAGGCGAGCACGTCGGACCAGTCACCGGTGTCGTCGGTGCGCGAGCCGTCGAGGCGACGGATCCACCCGCGGACCTGGCGGCCGACGTACCCCTCGCCCTTGCCGAGCGCGGCCAACGCCGGCACCGACGCGACGTCGACGGAGTGCAGGGCGACCAGCACGTCGAGGACCCGCCCGCACAGCGCGTCGGACTCCTCGGGCGCGAGCGGCTCGGGGAGGTCCTGGCGCAGGATCAGCCCGGGGACCTTCTCCATCACGTAGAACTCCGAGCCCAAGACGGACTCGTCCGGCTCGTGGCCGATCATCGTGGCGACGTACGGGAAGACCGGCGCCAGTGCGGCCTGGATGCCGTGCTCGCGCCCCATGTCGTGGGCGCCCGCGGCCTTCTTGCCCGACGGTGGGCGGCGCAGGATGAGGTCCTTGGCGTCCGTGCGCACCAGGTAGGTCAGGTTGGACGCGCCGCCCCGGAACTGCTGGACCTCGGTGACCGGGCCCTCGCCGCGCTCGGCGAGCCAGGCGCTCAGCGCGTCGACGTCGAACGCGTCCTCGTCGCGCACCGGGCGCGCGGTGTTCTCGGCGCTGCTCACGCCTCTCCTCCTGCACTGTCCGCCAGCTTGTCGAGGCTGCGGGCCTGCGCCCGCATCACCGCGTCGTACGACGCCCGGTCGGTGCGCTTGAGCTCGACCGCTCCGCGGGCCGGCTCGTCGGGCACGATCAGCTCCTCACCCGCGTCGAGCCCCGCGAGCACGGCGGCCGCGATGTCCTCGGCGGAGATGGGCGACTCGGTGACCAGCCGGCCGACGACGTGCCCGAGCGCCGTGTCGGCACCGCGCATCGAGTCCAGCAGGTTGGTGCGGAAGAACCCCGGGCAGACCGCGTGCGCGGTGATGCCGTGCGAGGCCAGCTCGTGGCCGGCGGTCTCGGTGAGCGCGATGACCGCGGCCTTGACCGCGTTGTACGACGCCATGCCCGCGGGGTGCACGAGCCCGGCGAGGCTGGCGACGTTGACGAACCGGCCGCTGCCCTGGGCCTTCATCAGCGGCGTGAACGCACGGATGCCGCGCACCATCCCGAAGAGGTTGATGTCGAAGATCCACTGCCACTCCTCGAGCGTGGCGACGTCGAGCCGCCCCCCTCCCGCGACCCCGGCGTTGTTGACCAGGACGTCGAGGCCGCCCCAGGTCTGCTCGACGTGGGCCAGGGCCGCGGCCCAGTCCTCGTCGCTGCAGATGTCGAGGTGGAGGCCGTCGGCCGAGCCGTCGTAGGAGACGTCGGTGCGCAGGACCCGGTCACCCCGGGCCTCGAAGGCGTCCGACAGCGCCGCGCCGAGCCCGGAGGCGGCGCCGGTCACGAGGACCCGCGCGCTCATCGGCGGGCGCCGTACTTGCCGAGCTCGAGGCGGGCCACGACGCCCTGGTGCACCTCGTCGGGCCCGTCGGCCAGGCGCAGCGCGCGGGCGCCGGTCCAGGCGCCGGCCAGCGGGTGGTCGTCGGACATGCCGCCGCCGCCGTGGATCTGCATGGCGAAGTCGATGACCTGCAGGGCCATCCGCGGCACCGCGACCTTGATCTGGGAGACCTCGGACAGCGCGTTGAGGGGGCCGCCGACGTCGAGCTTCCAGGCGGCGTTGAGCACCAGCAGCCGGGCCTGCTCGATGGCGATGCGGGCGTCGGCGATCCGCTCGCGGTTGCCGCCGAGGTTGGCCAGCGGCTTGCCGAAGGCGACCCGGTCCAGGCCGCGGCGGCAGGCGCGCTCGAGCGCCATCTCCGCCAGGCCGATGAGGCGCATGCAGTGGTGGATGCGGCCGGGGCCGAGCCGACCCTGGGCGATCGCGAACGCCTCGCCGGGGCCGAGCAGCAGGTTGGAGACCGGCACCCGCACGTCGGTGAAGGAGACCTCGCCGTGGCCGATCGGCTCGTCGTACATCCCCATCGTCGGCAGCAGCCGCTCGATCTTCACGCCGGGGCTGTCCAGAGGCACGAGCACCATGGTGTGGCGGTGGTGGCGGTCGATGCCGGGCTCATCCTCGAGCTTCTCCGGGGTTTCGCGCAGGCCCATGAAGACCGCGACCTTGCAGTCGGGGTGGCCCACGCCGGTCGACCACCACTTGCGACCGTTGATGACGACCTCGTCGCCGTGCACGACGGCGGTCGCGGCCATGTTGGTGGCGTCGCTGCTCGCCACGTCCGGCTCGGTCATGGTGAACGCGGAGCGGATCTCGCCGGCCAGCAGCGGCTCGAGCCACTGCTTGCGCTGCTCCTCGGTGCCGTACTTCAGCAGCACCTCCATGTTGCCGGTGTCGGGCGCGTTGCAGTTCATCACCAGCGGGGCGAGGTGGCTGCCGCCCGTGGCCTCCGCGACCGGTGCGTAGTCGACGTTCGTGAGCCCCTCCCCCCCGTCGACACCGAACCTCGCGGCGTACTCCCCCGCGTGGTCCTTGGGGATCCACAGGTTCCACAGGCCGCGCGCCCTGGCCTCGGCCTTGAGCTCCTCGATGACCGGCAGCGGCTGCCACGGGTCACCGGTACGCCGCTGCTCGGCCAGGTCGGTGAGGTACTGCTCCTCGGCCGGGGCGACGACCTCGGCGATGAACGCGCGGGTCCGCTCGGTGAGGTCGGCGGCCCGGGGAGAGGGTGCGAAGTCCATGGCGGCGAACCTACCGGGCGCTCGGTCTGTTCTGGGGGGTGCGTCACATCCCGGCCACGGCTGCTCTGCGGCCTCCTCCGGCAACTTCGCCTATCCGACCTGGAGGACGACACGTGAGCCAGGCTCACGCAGCGTCCTCCAGTCGGACCACGCACCCGGCAGAGCGGCACGGCACCGGTGTACCCGTCCATCCGCGTGCCCGCAGCACGCGTCCGACCACCGCCGCAAGGCGGCACGCATAAAGCACCTGCGCCCATCCCGACCGTAGGGTCAGGTCCCCATTGACGGCTGCGTCGAGGTCACGCTGGAGGTCGTCCCAGCGGTCCAGCGCGGCGCTGTGGCCGAGCCGGCCGTCGAGTTCCATGAGCATGCGCTGCCCGCGGTACCTCACGTCGCGCACCACCCACCGCAGCACCTCCCCGTCGACGACGCGCGCCACCTCCCGCACCTGGCGCTCGCCCCGGGGCAGCCCGTGCGCGCGCTCGACGTCGCGCAGGTAGCGGCGCTCCAGCGGCGACTGCGCACCCTCCGCGACGTCGGCCAGCACCTCGCGCAGCAGCGCGCGACGCGGGAGCTTGGGATGCAGGTCCAGGGCCGCGGCCAGTCTGGACGGCGTCGTGGTGCCCTTGCGCACGACGTCGGCGAGCACGGCGACCGCCTCGTCCTCGCGGAACGCGGTCGAGGCGAGCAGCAGAGCCGCGTGCTCGACGCGCAGCCGCGGAGGCGACTGGTCGACGAGCGCCATGGCGTCGAAGCCGCGCAGCTGCATGACGGTGATGCCCGGCCGTCGTCTTGGTGCTCGGCCGTGGGGCAGCGCGAGCTCCACAGGGTCCCCGAGGCGGGTGCTCGTCTCCATCCCGGCGCCCGACATGGCGGCGCGACCGGCGAGCACCGACCCCGGGTGCAGCAGAAGCGCCGCCCACTCCCGCTGCCGGCGCGAGGGTGGCCCCGTGTGGTCGACGTACACGCCGCCGTGCAGTGGCACCCACTCGCGTCGGCGCACGAGCCGCGCCACCTGCACCTCGCTCATCCCTAGGGAGAGCGCCTGCCTCCGGGACACGACGCCGGCCTGCCGGCGCACCAACCGCTGCACCTCGTCCATGTCACCCACGATGTGCCCGTCAAGTTGTCTTCGGCACGGCCGCTTGACGGCCCTGTGGACAAGCCCGTTCGACTGGAGGACGTGGAGTGAACCTGGCTCACCGGCTGTCCTCCACCTCGCGATCCGGCGGTCCAGGCGACGTCGCGAGCTCGTGCTGGAGGACCGCGCGTGAAGCAGGCTCACGGAGTGTCCTTCCAGCTGCCGTCCCCGCGGACCCCGCCCTGACGCGGCCCCGACAGCGACGTGCCTCAAGCGGCGGTGGTCACGACCACCCGGGCCCGCTCGGTGGGGGTGGTCCAGCGGGTGTGGGCGCGGGCGAGCCGGAAGCCGGACCAGCAGAGGAAGGGCACGGCCACGAGCACGGCGGCGAGGGGGTCGTCGAGGCGGGCGAGGGCGGAGAACACCAGCCCGGTGAGGGTGGTGGAGAGTGCGAGGCGGCTGGAGTAGCCGACCATCATCAGCGGCGGGGCGGGGGTGGCGCGGGCGGAACGGAGGTCGACGGCGTACGGGTGGGCCAGCGACCAGCGCATGGCGGCAGCGACGACCTGGACGGTGACGACCGCCAGCATGGCGAGGAGGGCGGTGACCTCGGAGGGGGTGGGTACGCCGGCGCGCAGCGCCCCGAGGACGACGGTCACAAGAGAGGCGACGAGCAGGAACTCCGCGAGCACCCAGGCGCGTGCGGCGAACACCGTCCCGGGGCCGACGGGGAGGCTCTCGCGCCACAGCCCGCCGCGGCCGTCGAGGCACCACGCGTTGACCCCGAAGAGCAGCGCGCCGCCGGAGGCGACCAGCCCGGGCAGGATGATCAGCTGCGCCCACGGCAGCGCACCGAGGAGCGCGATGACGCCGGGGCCGACGGCGAGCACCGCGAGGCCGCGGCGCATCGGCACCGCACGCCAGACCGAGGCGCGGTCGGTGCGCACCAGCACGGCGAGGTCGGTGCGGGGCAGCCGGCGCGCGCGATAGGACCCGGACTCCACGCGCAGCTCGTCGTGCGGGACCCGCCGCGTCGCCAGGTGGGCCGGCACGGCGCCGAGCACGACGGCGGCGAGCGCCAGCCCGGCCAGCGTGCCGACGACCCCGGCCCACGCCCAGGAGGGGCCGCCGACGGAGGTGGCGACGACCCGCACGGTCGGCACCTGGTCGAGCAGCGGCACCAGGTCGCCGCGCACCTGGAGCACCAGCACGGCGGCCACCGAGGCGACGGTCGCCACCCGCAGCGCCCCCTCGCCGAAGCGCAGCCGCCTGAGCCCCTCCAGCGTCCACGCGACGACCTGCCCCAGGGCCGTGGCCAGCACCAGCCACAGCAGCATCGCCACCTGCATCGTGAGCAGCGACCAGCCCCAGCCCGTGCCGTACGCCGCCGCGCCGAGCAACGACCAGGACTGCAGCAGCCACGCGACGTTCAGCGGGGCGAGGACGAGCGCGCCGAGGTGGTCGGTCGTGGGGCTGACCGGGTGGATCGAGGCCGGGTCGCGCGCGAGCAGCTCGCGCCCGCCTCCGGAGGCGACCGCCGCCACCACCGAGACCAGCACCAGGGCGGCCAGGGCGGTCGGCATCACGATCAGCACGTCGCGGGCACGCTCGCCCTCCCCCGCGCCGGGCACGAGGGACGGGACCACCGCGACCGCCGCAGAGCCCAGCGCGAAGAGGAGCAGCCCGGCGCGGAAGGCGCGTGGCCGGCGTACGTGCGCGGCGCGGAAGCGGACCAGGGTGCCGACGTCGGCGACCGCGCGCGCCGCCTCGGCGACGGGATGGTGGCGGTGGGGCTCAGTCGAGGAGCGAGCGGTAGGCACGCGCGCCCTCCTCGCCGGCCATCTCCTCGGCGCTCAGCTCGGCGACCTGGGAGCCGCCGCGCAGCACCGAGACCGTCGAGCAGGCGGCGATCGCGAGCTCGCGCAGGTGCGTGGAGACCAGCACCGCGGCACCGCGGGCCCGGGCGTCGGCGACCACGTCGAGGGTGGCCTCGACGCCGATGGGGTCGACCCCGTCGAAGGGTTCGTCGAGCAGCAGGACCTCAGGCTCGTGCAGGGCGGCCAGCACCACCGAGAGCCGACGGCCCATGCCGTGGGAGAAGCCGGCGGTGACGCGGTGCGCCACGTCGCCGAGCTCGAAGCGCTCGAGCAGGTCGCGTCCCCGGTCCTCCCAGCCGGCAGGCAGCCGGCGGAGCCGGGCCGCGAGCTGGAGGTGCTCCCACGGGGTCGCCCGCGGGACCAGGCCGCCGACGTCGGGGCAGTAGCCGACCGCGCGCTTGGCCGCCAGCGGGTGCCGGTGCACGTCGTGCCCGGCGACGAGCACCGTCCCCGAGGTGGGCGGCACGACCCCTGCGAGCACTCGCATCGTCGTGGACTTGCCGGCGCCGTTGCGTCCGAGGAGCGCCGTCGCCCGGCCGGCGTACGCCGTCAGGTGGACGCCCGCGACGGCCTCGACCTCCCCGAAGCGGACGTGCAGGTCCCGCACCTCGACCAGCGCCCGCGGCTGCTCTCCCTCTCCCACGGCTCCATGGTGACCGGTCCGGGCCCGCCGAGGCGTCACTTTCGAACCCTCCACCCGTCACGGACGAACCCCCGAACCGTCAGCTCCGGGTGCGGAACTGACGGCTCGGGGGTTCAGAAGTGACGGTCCGGCGGTCGGGGGTCAGGCGGGGAAGGACTCGCCCTTCGCCGCGAGGTCGCGGAGGTACTGCGTGGGGCGGAAGCGCTCGCCGTACTTGTCGGCCAGGTCGTCGGCGCGCTTCACGAACGCCGCGAGGCCGATCTCACCGGCGGCGACGGTGCCCTCGGGGCCCTCGTAGCCGGTCATGAACTGCGCGGCGCCACCGGTCATCGGCGGGAAGCCGATGCCCATGATCGAGCCGATGTTGGCGGCCGCCGCCGACTCGATGACGCCCTCCTCGAAGCACTTGGCCGTCTCGACCGCCTCGGCGAAGAGCATCCGCTCCTTCATGTCGACGAAGGGGATCTGCTGCTCGGCGACCGGGTAGACCTCGGCCAGGCCGGGCCAGATCGAGCCGCGCTTGCCGTCGACGTAGTCGAAGAAGCCCGCGCCCTTGAGCCGGGAGGGGCGCTCGAGCTCGATCATCTTCTCCACGACCAGCGAGCCGGGGTGCGGCTCGTAGGTGCCGCCGTCGCGCTCGGCCGCGTCCTTGGTCGCCTTGGCGATCTTGGACATCAGCTCCATGTTGAGCTCGTCGGTGAGCTGCAGCGGGCCGACGGGGTAGCCGGCCTGGGTCGCGGCGCGCTCGATGGAGTACGGCGCCGCACCCTCGGCCAGCATCGCCAGACCCTCGTTGACCATGGTGCCGATGACCCGCGAGGTGTAGAAGCCGCGGCTGTCGTTGACCACGATCGGGGTCTTCTTGATCTGCTGGACCACGTCGTAGGCCTTGGCCAGCGCCTCGTCGGAGGTCGCCTTGCCCTTGATGATCTCGACCAGCGGCATCTTGTCCACGGGGGAGAAGAAGTGCAGGCCGATGAAGTCGGCGGGACGGTCCACGCCCTCGGCGAGCTCGGTGATCGGCAGCGTCGAGGTGTTGGAGCACAGCAGCGCGTCGGGGTTGACGTGCTTGGCGGCCTCGGCGAAGACCTGGTGCTTCAGCGAGGGGTCCTCGAAGACGGCCTCGATGACCAGGTCGCAGCCGGCCAGGTCGGCGTAGTCGTCGGTCGGGGTGATCCGGCCGAGCAGCTCGTCGGACTTCTCCTGCGTGAGCTTGCCGCGCGAGACGGCCTTCTCGTTGATCTTCTCCGAGTAGGCCTTGCCGCGGGCGGCGGCCTCGGCGGAGACGTCCTTCAGCACGACCTCCATGCCGGCGCGGGCGCAGGAGTAGGCGATGCCCGCACCCATCATCCCGGCGCCGAGGACGGCGACCTTCGTGGCCTTCCAGGGCTCGATGCCCTGGGGGCGCAGCTTGCCGGCGTTGATCGCCTGCAGGTCGAAGAAGAACGCCTGGATCATGTTCTTCGAGCCCTGGTTGACGATCAGGTTCGTCAGGTAGCGCGACTCGATCCGCGAGGCGGTGTCGAAGTCACGACTGGCGCCCTCGACCGCGGCCGAGAGGATCGCCCGTGCGGCGGGGTAGACCGCGCCCTTGGTCTGCTTGCGCAGCAGCGCGGGGAACGCGGGCAGGAAGCCGGCCAGGGCCGGGGACTTCGGCGAGCCACCGGGCATCTTGTAGCCGGGGGCGTCCCAGGGGTTCTGGTGCTTGTCGGGGTTCTCGAGGATCCACTTCTTGGCGGCCGGCACGAGCTCCTCGCGGGTGGCGACCAGCTCGTCGACCAGGCCCTTCTCCAGCGCCTGCTGGGGGCTGAACTGCTTGCCCTCGAGCAGCACGCTCATCAGGCCGTCCTGCAGCCCGAACATCCGCACGATGCGGGTGACGCCGCCGCCGCCGGGCAGCAGGCCCAGGCTGACCTCGGGGAGGCCGAGCTTGACCGAGCGGTCGTCGACGCAGACGCGGCGGTTGCAGGCCAGGGTGATCTCGAGGCCGCCACCGAGCGCGGCGCCGTTGATCGCGGCCACGACGGGCTTGGGCAGCTTCTCCAGGCGGCGCAGGCCGGCCTTGACGTCCTCGGCCATCCGGAAGACGTCCTCGGCGTCGGCCGGGCCGGCCTGGACCATGCCCTTGAGGTTGCCGCCGGCGAAGAAGGTCTTCTTCGCCGAGGCGATCACGACGCCCAAGACCTGTGACTCGTCGGCGGCCAGCTCGTCGTAGAGGCGGTCGATCGCGGCGTTGATCGACTCGCGGTAGAGGTCGTTCATGGTGTTGGCCGACGCGGTGGGGTCGTCCAGGGTGAGGGTGACGATGCCGTCGGCGTCCTTCTCGTAGTGGACGGCGGTCTGGGTCTCGGTGGCGCTCATGTGTTCTGTGGGTTCCTGTTCGATTCAGGGAAGTTCTAGGGGCGTACGGCGGCACTCGCCGTGTCCGGCGGGCGTGGTCGCCGTGGGTGCGTACCTCACGCGGTCTCGACACGCGGGTCACGACTTCGTTCCTCAGTCGCGCCGCTCGCTCGACCAACGACGTATCGCACGATCGTCGAAGGTCCTCCTGACGACTTCGTCGTCAGAGGACCTCGACGATCGTCGCGATACCCATGCCGCCGCCGACGCAGAGCGTGGCCAGGCCGCGCTTGAGGTCGCGACGCTGCAGCTCGTCGATGAGCGTGCCGAGGATCATCGCGCCGGTGGCGCCGAGGGGGTGGCCCATGGCGATGGCGCCGCCGTTGACGTTGGTGATCTCGTCGGAGATGCCCATGTCGCGCATGAAGCGCATGGCGACCGCGGCGAATGCCTCGTTGATCTCGAACAGGTCGATGTCCTTGGTCTCCAGGCCGGCCTTGGCGAGCGCCTTGCGGGCGGCCGGAGCGGGACCGGTGAGCATGATCGTCGGGTCGGCGCCCGAGACGGCCATGGAGACGATCCGCGCGCGCGGGGTCAGGCCGAGGTCCTTGCCGACCTGCTCGGTGCCGATGGCCATGAGGGCCGCACCGTCGACGATGCCGGAGGAGTTGCCGGCGTGGTGGACGTGGTTGATCTTCTCGATCCAGTGGTACTTCTCCAGCGCCACGTCGTCGAAGCCCGCGTCGGCCCCGATCTGGGCGAAGGAGGGCTTGAGGCCGGCCAGGCCCTCGACGCTCGTGTCGGGGCGGATCAGCTCGTCGTGGTCGAGGACCGTGACGCCGTTGATGTCCTTGACCGGGATGACGGAGTCGGCGAAGTAGCCGTTGGCCCACGCCTTGGCGGCGCGGTGGTTGGACTCGGCGGCGAAGGCGTCGACGTCCTCGCGGCTCCAGCCCTCGATGGTGGCGATCAGGTCGGCACCGATGCCCTGCGGGACGAACCCGGCCTTGAGCGCGGTGGCGGGGTCCTGGGCCCAGGCACCGCCGTCGGAGCCCATCGGCACGTTGGACATCGACTCCACGCCACCGGCGAAGATCAGGTCCTCCATGCCGCCGCGGATGCGACCGGCGGCCTGGTTCACGGCCTCGAGGCCGGAGGCGCAGAAGCGGTTCAGCTGCACGCCGGCGACGGTGTCGGGGTAGCCGGCGGCCAGCGCGGCGGTCTTGGCGATGTCGCCACCCTGCTCGCCGACGGGGGTCACGACACCGAGGACGACGTCGTCGACGCGGTTCGGGTCGAGGGTGGGGTTGCGCACCTTGATCTCGTCGAGCAGGCCGACCACCAGGTCGACCGGCTTGACCTCGTGCAGCGAGCCCGCCGCCTTGCCCTTGCCGCGCGGCGTGCGGATGTGGTCGTACACGAATGCTTCAGCCATGACCGTCCTCGGGGGTTGCAGTACGTTGTGCGTCGATTGTGACACCGATACTGTCACCGTCGTCAAGGAGCGGACCGGACCGGAGGAGGTGTGATGGCGGACACATCGGAGCGGCCTGCGGCCAAGCCCGAGGAGCTGCTGACCCTCGAGGACCTCACGACCCGGGTCGGCATGAGCGTGCGCAACGTGCGCTTCTACACGACCAAGGGCCTGGTGCCGCCGCCGATCCGGCGCGGTCGCTCGGGCTACTACACCCCCGACCACGTCTCCCGGCTCGAGCTGGTCCGCGAGCTGCAGACCCACGGCTTCACGCTGTCGGCGATCGAGAAGTACCTCGCCGCCGTGCCCGAGGACGCCACCCCCGAGCAGATCGCCCTGCACCGCACGATGCTCGCGCCGTGGCAGGCCGAGGCCACCGTCGAGATGACCACCGCCGAGCTGGTCGCCCGGGCCGGTCGCGACCTGGACGCCGACGCCCTGCGCCTGCTGCAGGCGCTGCGCATCATCCGCCCCGCCGAGGGCCGCCGCGGCGCGTGGTCGGTGACCCCGACCCAGCTGGCCGTGGGGGTCGGGCTGCTCGAGCTCGGCTTCCCCACCGAGGCCGCCGTGGCCGCGGCGGAGATCTACTCCCGCCACGGCCGCCAGGTCGCCGAGGAGCTCAACGACCTGTTCCTGACGCAGGTGTGGCCGGCGTACAAGGAGGCGGGCGCCTCGGCTGAGACGATCCGCGAGGTCGTGGAGCGGATCAAGCCGCTCTCGATCGCCAGCCTGGTCGCGGCGTACGAGCAGGCGATGGACGAGACCCGCCGCGAGCAGATCCGCGCCCGCGCCGAGCGCGGCCGCCCGGACCCGGGCAAGCAGGCCCCGGCTCCCTAGGAGCCGGCTGGACGATCCGGCCTGCCGCGCGTCGCGGTGGACGCACGCTGGCTGCGTTGTCCAGCAGCCTCCCAGGACGGGTGTGTCGTACGCCGGCGCCGGCTCCTAGTCTGGGCGCATGAGCCTCACCGTCCTGGTCACCGGCGCCACCGGCTTCATCGGCCGCCGCCTCGTGCCGGCACTGATCGAGGCCGGCCACGACGTGCGCGCCATGACCCGGCGCCCGGAGTCGTACGACGGCCCCGGCACCCCCGTCGGCGGCGACGTCTTCGACCCCGGCTCGCTGGCCGAGCCGCTGGAGGGCGTCGACGTCGCGATCTACCTCGTCCACTCCCTCGACGACAACGACTTCGAGCGCAAGGACGCCGAGGCGGCGAAGGCCTTCGGAGCGGCCGCGGCTGCCCAGGGCGTGGGGCAGATCGTCTACCTCGGCGGGCTCGGCAAGGACGGGGAGGACCTGTCGCCGCACCTGCGCTCGCGTCGCGAGGTCGAGAAGCTGCTCGGTGAGGCGGGTGTGCCCGTGACGGTGCTCCGGGCCGCGATCGTGGTCGGCTCGGGCGGCATCTCGTGGGAGATGACCCGCGAGCTGGTGAAGAACCTGCCGGTCATGGTCGTGCCCCGCTGGGCCGGCACCCGCACGCAGCCGATCGCCGTGGACGACGTCATCCGCTACCTCGTGGGCGTCACCGGCAACGACGACGCCAAGGACCGGGTCTTCGAGATCGGCGGCGCGGACCAGCTGTCCTACAAGGGGATGCTGCAGGGCGCGGCCGAGGTCATGCACGGGCGCAAGGTGCCGATCCTCCAGGTCCCCATCGGGACCCCGATGCTCTCGGAGTGGTGGATCAAGCTGGTCACCGGCGTGGACGCCACCACCGCCGGCAACCTGATCGAGTCGATGGGCACCGAGGTCGTGCAGACCGACTTCACCATCCGCGACGTGGTCCCGGGCGAGCCGATGACCTACGCCGAGGCCGTGCGCCAGGCGATCGCCGAGGACTGAGCCTGCTCTGTTGGTCGAGCAGGCGAGCGCCAGCGAGCCGTCCGGCACCTGTTGGTCGAGCAGGCGAGCGCCAGCGAGCCGTCGTCGAGACCGCCGCACCGGCCTGTGGTCGCCGACCACAGCCAGCTCACGCGGTCTCGACGACGCCCTCGCTGGCGCTCGGGCTGCTCGACCAACGACCGGCGTCAGAGGAAGATCAGCGGCAGGATCACGAGCATCGACAGCGACCAGGTCAGGTGCGTGATGATCGGCGCGAGGATGCCGCCGGAGGCCCGGCGCTCCAGGCCGACGACGAGGCCGAGGAGCACGGCGGCGAAGCTCAGCATGATGTTGCCGGTGGCGGCGGTGGCGACGGCGTACGCGATGGTCGTGACGTAGACCGGGTGCTTGGTGACCGCGGCGTACGCACCGCCGCGGAAGAAGAGCTCCTCGGCGACGCCGTTGACGGCGGTGATGAGGGCGAGCACCCAGATGTTGCTCTCGCTGGTGTAGGCGAGGACGTCACGGATCTGGGCGGTGAGCGGGTCGAGGAAGGACAGCGACCGCACGAGCAGGCCGCCCAGGGTGAAGACGCCGACCAGGACCGCCCCCACCACGAAGGGGGTGAGGACGGGCCTGACGTAGTCGTCGCGCAGGGCGATGCGGCCCAGGTGCAGGGGTCCGGAGACGAAGGCGCCGACGCTCCACAGCCCGGCCATGGCCAGGGTGAAGACGTAGAACTGGGTCGAGCCGGGCTCGGTGCGCAGGGAGAACCCGAGCACCACGGCCCCGACGAGCACGAAGCCGAGGACGACGAGCTGGCGCCGTCGCAGGGCTTCCTGGCTCTCGCGATGGTCGCGCGGGACCATGTCCCACAACGCCCGACGCACCTGCGACCTCATCAGCGGCTACCCCCTCAGCGGGCCTTGGAGCTGAACGACGCGGCGCTGTGGCGGGAGGTCCCGGACCCAGCGGCGGCAGGACGGCGACCGGAGCGGGCTCCGGCCGACGACTTCTGGGACGACCCGGACGACTTCTGGCCCGAGCCCTGGGCCGACTTCTGGCCGGACCCCTGGGCCGGCTTGCCGCCCGAGCGCGAGGAGGCGCCGCGACCGGAGCCGCCGGTGCCGCCGGCACCCCGGCGACGGCGCGAGCCGCCACCACCGTTGCCGCCGGAGCCGCCGCCGCGCTGCTGGCCCGAGGGCTGCGGCGCGGTGAGGGCCAGGCCGCCGGGGACCAGGGTGCGCTCGCCCGGGGCGAGCTCGGTGAGGACCGGGTGGCCCGGACCGTCGAGGACGGTGATGCGCGGCTTGATGCCGGCGGCACGGGCCAGGTCGCGCACGTCGCGGTCCTGGTCGGGGGTGCTCAGGGTGACGACCGTGCCGGCGGAACCGGCGCGGGCGGTGCGGCCCGAGCGGTGGAGGTAGGCCTTGTGCTCGGCCGGCGGGTCGGCGTGCACCACGAGGGCGACGTCGTCGACGTGGATGCCGCGGGCCGCGATGTCGGTGGCCACCAGGGTGCTGGCGGCCCCGGAGTGGAATGCCTCCATGTTGCGGGTGCGGGCGCCCTGCCCGAGGTTGCCGTGCAGCTCCACCGCGGGCACGCCCGCGCTGTTGAGCTGGCGGGTCAGCGCCTTGGCGCCGTGCTTGGTGCGGGTGAACACGACCGTGCGGCCCGGGGCGCTGGTGAGGTCCACCAGCGTCGGCAGGCGGTGCTCGCGGGCCAGGCGCAGGACGTGGTGGTCCATCTGCTTGACCGGCGACTGCGGCGAGTCGGCCTCGTGGGTGACGGGCTGATCGAGGAACTGGCGCACCAGCACGTCGACGGCCTTGTCGAGGGTGGCGGAGAAGAGCAGCCGCTGGCCGCCCTTCGGGGTCGCGGTCAGCAGCCGGCGCACGGCCGGCAGGAAGCCGAGGTCGGCCATGTGGTCGGCCTCGTCGAGGATCGCGATCTCGATCCGGTCCAGGCGGCAGTGGCCCTGCTTGATGAGGTCCTCGAGCCGGCCGGGGCAGGCGATGAGGACGTCGACGCCCTGGCGCAGCGACTGCACCTGGGGGCCCTGGCCGACACCGCCGAACACGGTGCGGGAGGTGAGGCCCGCGGCCTTGGCCAGCGGGGCCAGGGACTCCTGGACCTGCTGGGCCAGCTCACGGGTCGGCACCAGGACGAGCGCGCGCGGGCGGCTCGAGGCTGCCGGCGTACCACCGGAGAGGCGGGCGACGAGGGGCAGGAGGAAGGCGAAGGTCTTGCCCGAGCCGGTGCGACCGCGGCCGAGGACGTCGCGTCCGGCCAGCGAGTCGGGCAGCGTCGCTGCCTGGATCGGGGTGGGGGTGGTGATGTCGAGGTCCGCGAGGACGCGGACGAGGTCTGCGGGCACGCCGAGGTCGGCGAACGATGCGTTGGTCAAGGGATCTCTTACTGCAGGGTGTCCCACCAGTGCGTCCGCCGTGGATCTCGGGCGGACGTGCCTCCCAGGAGGGAGGGGAGCGGCGCGGTGGCCGACTCGTGAGCCCGGGGCGAGACCGGAACGGGCTGCTCCCCAATGTACGGGGAGCAGCCCGGTGGTCCTATTCGCCATGAGGTGACGTGGTCGACGTCACGTCAGGACGTGAGGCCGTCCTTGAGCTTCTTGCCGGCGTCCTTGACGTCCTCGACGGCGCCCTTGACCTTGCCCGAGGCCTGGTCGGCCTTGCCCTCGGCCTTCAGGTCGTCGTTGCCGGTGGCGTCACCGACGGACTCCTTGCCCTGGCCCTTGAGCTCTTCGGTCTTGTTCGAGATCTTGTCGCCCAGTCCCATGGAAGCACCTCCGAGTGCATAGCGGATGTCTGGCACCAGACTCCTTCCCGGGTACGCCGGAGTCGATCTCACCCCCGCGGGTGCCCGGGCGCGGCGCCGGTCACAGCGGGCCGGTCGCAGCGGCCGGTCACACCAGCTCGAGCACCCCGTCCTCGAGCGGCGCGCGGCGGATGCTGCGGACGTCGACGAGGTAGTTCTGCTTGAGCAGCCACGGCGCCCGATCGCCCTGGACGGGCAAGTCGTCGAGGGCACGCAGGACGTAGCCGGACTGGAAGTCCATGAACGGTCGCTCGCCCACGCTCTCGTCGCGCCGCGGCACGAAGACCTTGTGGCCCGTCTTGTCGAGGTGCTCGAGCATCCGGCAGACGTAGTCGGCGACCAGGTCGGCCTTGAGCGTCCAGGAGGCGTTGGTGTAGCCGATGGTGAAGACGAAGTTCGGCACGTCGGAGAGCATCAGCGCCTTGTAGGCCATCGTGTCGTGCAGCTTGACCTCGGCGCCGTCGACGGTGAGCGGCAGCCCGCCGAACGGCTTCATCTTCAACCCGGTGGCGGTGACGATGATGTCGGCGTCGAGGTGCTCACCCGAGGTCAGCACGATGCCGGTCTCGTCGAAGGTCTCGATCGTGTCGGTGACGATGCTGGCCTGACCACGCTGCAGGGCCTTGAACAGGTCGGCGCTCGGCACGACGCACAGCCGCTGGTCCCACGGGTCGTAGGCGGGCTTGAAGTGCGTGTCGACGTCGACGTGCTCGGGGAGCAGCTTCACGGTCTGGCTGCGGATGTAGCCCCGCGCCCAGCCCGGGAACTTCTGGAACGCCTGGTAGGAGCCGACCTGCATGAGGATGTTGGACCACCGCACGATCGGGTAGCGGACCGACTCCGGCAGCTTCGCCAGCTTGCGCGCGAGCGGGTCCCGCGCCGGCCGGTTGAGCACGTACGTCGGGGAGCGCTGCAGCATCGTGATGTGCTCGGTCTGGTCTGCCATGGCGGGGACCAGGGTGATGGCCGTGGCGCCGGAGCCGATGACCACGACCTTCTTGCCCGCGTAGTCGAGGTCCTCGGGCCAGAACTGCGGGTGCACGATCTCGCCGGCGAACCGCTCCTGGCCGGGGAAGTGCGGCGCGTGGCCGGTCTCGTAGTCGTAGTAGCCCGAGCAGCCCCAGAGCAGGCCGGTGGTGAGCTCCTTCGTGCCGTCCGGCGTCTCGACCGTGACGGTCCACTGCTGCGCCTCGCTGCTCCAGCTGGCCGCAGTGACCTTGTGCTGGTAGCGGATCAGCTCGTCGACGGCGTACTCCTCCGCGACGGTGCGGAGGTAGTCGAGGATCAGCTGGCCGTCGGCGAGGGAGGTGTCGCTGGGCCAGGGGCGCCAGCGGTACCCGAAGGTGAACATGTCGGAGTCGCTGCGGATGCCGGGGTAGCGGAAGAGGTCCCAGGTGCCGCCGAGGCGCTCGCGCGCCTCGAGGACGGCGACCGTGCGGCCGGGGTGGCGGGTGCGCAGCTGCGCGGCGGCTCCGATGCCGGAGAGGCCGGCGCCGATGACGAGGACGTCGACGTGCTCGGGCTGGGTCTGGCTCATGGGGACGACGGTAGCCGAGAACCGGCTCTATTGACAGATGTTCATTAGTAGGACCGCGCGTCGGACGTCGACGTGCGAGGAGCGCGGGCGAGCCGCAGCACCCGGTGGTCGAGCAGGCGAGCGTCAGCGAGCCGTCGTCGAGACCGCGTGAGCTGACTGTGGTCGCCGACCACGGACCGGTGCGGCGGTCTCGACGACGCTCGCTGGCGCTCGCTGCTCGACCAACCCCACCCGGATCACTCCCGCGCGAAGAGCTCCACGAACCGCCGCAGGATCCGGGGCGGCTCGGTGACGCTGGCGGCACGGGCGGCGTCGATGAGCACGTCGGCCCCGCCGGCCTCGAAGTAGCCGTGGTGCTCGTAGACCCGGATGCGGGTGACGAGCTGGTCGGCGTCGAGCTCGGGGTGGAACTGCGTGGCGTAGACCCGGGTGCCGAGGCGGAAGGCCTGCACGGGGCAGGTGGCCGAGGAGGCGAGCAGCACCGCGCCGCGTGGCAGCTCGCGCACCGCCTCCTTGTGGCCGAGGAAGGCGTCGAAGGTCGCGGGGAGGTCGCCGAGCAACGGGTCGGCGCGACCCGCGTCGGTGAGCGTGACGGGCAGGGCGCCGATGGGCTCGCCGTACGTGCGGTCCACGACGCCGCCGAGCAACCGGCCCAGGGTGCCGATGCCGTAGCAGCAGCCCAGGAACGGCACGTCGGCCGCGACGACGCGCTCCGCCAGGATCCTCAGCTCGGCCTCGGCCCGGCGCTGCGTGGGGGACTTGGTGTCCTCGGGGTCGGAGACGTTGAACGGGCCGCCGCCGAGGATGATCCCGGAGAACGCGTCCAGGTCGACCTCCTCCGCGGGAGCCCCCACGGCCTCGGTCAGCGTCTCGCGCTCGAGCCGCACCCGTCGTACGTCGGTGGGCGCGAGCCCGGAGAAGCGCAGGACCGCCTCCACCTCGCCGTCGGCGGCGAGGTCCTCGGCGCGGGTGCCGAGGAAGAGGAACGGCTTCACGGAATCATCATCCGGTGCGTCCGATCAGGCCTGGACCGCGGCCCCGCGCTCGATCAGCCCGTCGACGTCGGCGATGCCCCAGGCGGCGAGCGCCGCGCGGGTGTGGATGCCGGCCTTCTCCGAGGGCGGCAGGTCGAGCGTCGCGGGGGTGCGGGAGAAGCGGGGCGCCGGCTGGGGCTGCACGACGCCGTGGTGCTCGACGAAGACCTCGCGCGCCTTCATGTGCGGGTGGTCCTTGGCCTCGCTCATCGGGATGATGCCGGCGACGCAGGCGTCGGTGCCCTCGAAGAGCTCGACCCACTCGGCCTGCGTGCGCTGCTTGAACGTCTCGGCGAAGAGGACGCGCATCTCGTCGAAGCGGTCGAACTCCATCTGGCCGGGGCAGCGGTCCTCGACGCCGAGCAGCCGCACGAGCTCGGCGAAGAACTGCGGCTCCAGCGCGCCCACGCTCATGTGCCGGCCGTCCGAGGTCTCGTAGACGTCGTAGAACGGGGCGCCGCCGTCGAGCAGGTTGCTGGCGCGCTGCTCGGTGAAGGTGCCGGAGTGCAGGAAGGCCGAGGTCATCGCGTTGAGGCTGGCCGTGCCGTCCACGATCGCGGCGTCCACGACCTGCCCCTGGCCGGAGGCCTTGGCCTCGAGCAGCGCGGCGAGGATGCCGATGACGAGGTACGTCGAGCCGCCGCCGAAGTCGCCGACGAGGTTGGTCGGGAAGTGCGGGCGGCTCTTGTCCTGGCCGAGGCCGAAGAGGGTGCCGGTGATGGCGATGTAGTTCATGTCGTGCCCGGCGGCGGTGGCCAGCGGACCGGTCTGGCCCCAGCCGGTCATCCGGCCGTAGACCAGGCGCGGGTTGCGCTCGTGGCACTGCTCAGGGCCGAAGCCGAGCCGCTCCGCGACGCCGGGGCGCATGCCCTCGACCAGCACGTCGGCCTCGGCGACCAGGTCGAGCACGGTGGCGACCGCCTCGGGGTCCTTGAGGTTGAGCGCCACGCTAGGACGGCCGCGGTTGAGCAGGTCGTGGGAGCCGCCGGTCATGAGCTGCCCGCCGGGGCGGTCGACCCGGATGACGTCGGCGCCGAGGTCGGCCAGCAGCATGCACGCGTGCGGGCCCGGACCGATGCCGGCGATCTCGACGACCTTGACGCCCCTGAGAGGTCCGGAGCCCTGACCCAGGACGATGTGCTGCTCGGCTGCCTCGCTCATGGGCGGCATCCTGACAGAACTACTGTCACGGTGCGAGGACCCGCTTGAGGAACGAACGGGTCCGCTCGTGGGTCGGGTCGCTGAACATCCGCTCCGGCGGACCCTGCTCGAGGATCCGGCCGCCCTCGAGGAAGCAGACCGTCGTCGCGACCTCGCGCGCGAAGGACATCTCGTGGGTCGCCAGCACCATCGTGGTCCCGCCGGCGGCCAGGTCGCGGACGATGTCGAGCACCTCGCCGGTGAGCTCGGGGTCGAGGGCCGCGGTGATCTCGTCGAGCAGCAGCAGGTCCGGCTGGGTGCACAGGGCGCGTACGACGGCGGCCCGCTGCTGCTGGCCGCCCGAGAGCCGGTCCGGGTGCTTGTCGACGTGCTCGGCCAGTCCGAACCTCTCGAGCAGCTCCAGCGCGCGGGTGCGCGCCTCGCGGCGGCGTACGCCGTGGGCCTTGCGCGGCGCGAGCGTGCAGTTCTCCAGCACGGTCAGGTGCGGGAAGAGGTTGTAGGCCTGGAAGACCATGCCCACGCGGCGCCGCACGGCCCGCTCGTCGACCTCGGGGTCGGTGATCTCCACGCCGTCGAGGTGGATCGTCCCGTCGTCGACCGGCTCGAGCAGGTCCAGGCAGCGCAGCAGCGTCGACTTGCCCGACCCCGAGGAGCCGATGAGGCAGACCACATCTCCCGCCGAGACGTCCAGCGACACGTCGTCCAGGACGACCCGCTCGCCGTAGGTCTTGCGCAGGTTCCGCACCTGCAGCAGGGCCGCGCCCTGACCGTGCAGCGGCGCGCTCATCGCAGTCCCGCCCTCTCGCGCTCGACCAGGCGCCGCTGCAGCCAGTCGGTGAGCCGGGCCAAGGGGACCGTCATGACGACGAAGAAGGCAGCGACGACGACCAGGGGCGTGTAGTTGAAGTTGAAGGCGGAGTAGTCGCGGGCGGCGAAGACCGCGTCCAGCACCCCCACCGCGGAGACCAGCGCCGTGTCCTTCTGGAGGGACACGAAGTCGTTGAGCAGGGGCGGCACCACCCGGCGCACCGCCTGCGGGACCACGACGTGCCGCAGCGTCGCGACGTGACCGAGGCCGAGGGCCCGGGCGCTGGCCACCTGGGAGGGGTGGACCGACTCGATGCCCGCGCGGAAGACCTCGGCGACGTAGGCGGAGTAGGAGATGACCAGCGCGACCCCCGCCCAGAAGGTGCGGTCGTTGGTGAGGCCCTGGAGCTGCAGGGCGGGAACGCCGAAGCCGAGCAGCACCACGAGCAGGATCGTGGGGATGCCACGCACCACGTCGGTGTAGACGACGGCCGCGACCCGGGCCGGGGCCAGCCACGGCGACCGGGTGCCGCGGGCGATCGCGATGAGCAGGCCGAGGGGCAGGATCGCCAGCTGGCACAGGAGGAAGAGCCGGATGTTGAGCCAGATGCCGTCGAGGATCGCGGGGAAGGACTCGCGCGCGTCCTCCCAGCTGAAGAAGGTCTGCTGCACCCGCTCCCACCCGGGAGCCGTCACCAGGCCCGCGACCAGGCCGCCGAGGACGAGCAGGGTCGTCAGCGTGGCCACCGCCAGCGAGCGGCGACGCTGACGGCGACGTACGTCGCGCCGACCGAGCTCGTGCTCGCTCGGCGTCCAGGGACTCGTGGTGCCGGCCCCTCCGGGTCCCACTACTGCAGCTCGGGCACGTCGACGACGTCGGAGAGCCACTCGGTCTCGATGTCCGCGAGCGTGCCGTCCTCGGTCATCGCGGCGAGCGCGGCGTCGACGCAGGCCACCAGCGGGGAGCCCTTCTCGAAGAGCATGCCGAACTCCTCCTGCTCACCGGTCTCGGGCTGGAACTGCCCGACGATCACCGAGCCGGGGATCTCGACCGCGGAGATGTAGAAGGCGGTGGGGAGGTCGGCGAGGATCGCGTCGACCTGGTCGTTGTCCAGCGCCTGCTTGGCGGCGTTGGTGTCCTCGAAGACCGACGGGTCCTCGGCGGGCTGGATGATGTCGCGGATCGCGGTGAGCGACGTCGTGCCGGTCTGGGCACCGAGGCGCAGGTCGGCGAGGTCCGCGAGGCTCGTGGCCTCCGCGCCGGCGGTGCCCTCGAGCGCGATGACGGCCTGCGCGGCCTGGTAGTAGCCCGCGGAGAAGTCCACGACCTCGGCCCGCTCGGGGGTGATCGAGATCTGGTTGATGTCGAAGTCGAACTCCTTCGCGCCGGGCGCGTAGGAGGTGTTGAAGGGGACCTTCGTCCAGGTGACCTGGTCCTCGGAGAAGCCGAGCCGCTCGGCCACCTCGTAGGCCACCGCGCTCTCGTAGCCCTCGCCGTTGGTGGGGTCGTTGTCGACGAACCACGGCTCGTACGCCGGGGAGTCGGTGCCCACGGTCAGCACGCCGGGCTCCAGGAGCATGTCGTCGGTGACGCACTCGGCCGGATCCACGCCCGCCTCCTCGGTCGCGCTGGGCGAGCTGCCCGGGTCGGAGGCGGTCGGCTCGTCGTCGACCGGGGCGCAGGCGGTGAGGGCGGAGAGCGTCCCGAGCGCGAGGACGGCAGTGGAGGCGAGGGTGCGGCGCATGCGCAGATCGTAGGGCGCGAGCGGCGGTCGGCGCGCCACGCGCCGTTGGTCGAGCAGGCGAGCGCCAGCGAGCCGTCGTCGAGACCACCGCACCTGACCGTGGTCGCCGACCACGGACGCCTCACGCGGTCTCGACGACGCCCTCGCTGGCGCTCGGGCTGCTCGACCACCGGCCGTGGAGACCGGCGCCACACCGCGGCGGTGTTGCAACTCGTTGCATAGGTCGGTCATGATCTCCCGCATGGCCCTCGAGCACGCCCTGCTGGTCGCGCTGTGCGAGCAGCCGGCCTCCGGGCTGGAGCTGACCAAGCGGTTCAGCCGCTCGATCGGCTACTTCTGGTCCGCCACGCACCAGCAGATCTACCGCGTGCTGGGCCGGATGGACGGCGACGGCTGGGTCTCGGTGTCCGAGGTCGCCCAGGAGGGCCGTCCCGACAAGAAGGTGTACGCCGTGACCGAGCTCGGTCGCGCGGCGCTCGCCGACTGGCTGGCCCAGCCGACCGAGACCCAGTCCCTGCGCTCGGAGCTCGCGCTGAAGATGCGCGCCGCGACGTGGGGGGACCGGGGAGCGGTCCTCGACGTCGTACGCACCAACCTGGCCGACCACCACGCCCGGCTCGAGCGCTACGAGCAGCTCGTGGCGCGCGACTACCCCGATCCCTCGATCCTCACGGGTCTCGAGCTCGACCAGTACCTCGTCCTGCATGGCGGGGTCCTGATGGAGCGGACCTGGATCACCTGGCTGACCGAGTACCTGGAGGCACACGCATGAGCAACGACCAGTACCCCCACCTGCTCTCCCCGCTCACGCTGGCGGGGCTGACCCTGCGCAACCGCGTCGTCATGGGCTCGATGCACACCGGGCTCGAGGACGCGCCGTGGGACGTCCCCAAGCTGGCGGCGTACGTCGGGGAGCGGGCCAAGGGCGGGGTCGGCCTGATCGTGACCGGCGGCTACGCCCCGACCCGGCGCGGCTGGCTGAAGCCCTTCGCCTCCGAGCTGCGCACCCGCCTGCAGGCCGAGCGGCACAAGCAGGTCACCGGCGCGGTCCACGAGCACGGCGGGGCGATCGCGCTGCAGGTGCTGCACGCCGGCCGGTACGGCTACACGCCGATCTCGGTCTCGGCCTCGAACCGCAAGTCGCCGATCACGCCGTTCAAGCCCACCGCCCTGTCCAGCAAGGGCGTCGACAAGACGGCCTCCGCCTTCGCCCGCACCGCAGCCCTGGCGCAGCGCGCCGGCTACGACGCGGTCGAGATCATGGGCTCCGAGGGCTACCTGATCAACCAGTTCCTCGCCGAGCGCACCAACGACCGCACCGACGCCTGGGGCGGGACCGCCGAGAAGCGGATGCGCTTCCCCGTCGAGGTCGTGCGCCGCACCCGCGAGCTGGTCGGGCCGGACCTGCCGATCATGTACCGCATCTCGCTGCTCGACCTGGTCGAGGGCGGCCAGACCTGGGACGAGGTGGCCGAGCTCGCGCACCGCGTCGTCGAGGCCGGCGCGACCGTGCTCAACACCGGCATCGGCTGGCACGAGGCCCGGGTGCCCACGATCATCACCCAGGTCCCGCGCGGCGCCTGGCTGTCGGCGACCGCGCGGCTCAAGGCCGAGGTGTCGGTGCCGGTCTGCGCGTCGAACCGGATCAACACCCCCGAGCTCGCCGAGCAGGTCCTCGCCGACGGCACCGCCGACCTGGTCTCGATGGCGCGCCCGCTGCTGGCCGATCCCTTCTTCGTGGCCAAGGCCGCCGAGGGGCGCGCCGACGAGATCAACACCTGCATCGCCTGCAACCAGGCCTGCTTGGACCACGTCTTCCAGAACAAGAAGGCGTCCTGCCTGGTCAACCCGCGCGCCTGCCGCGAGACCACGCTGGTCCTCTCCCCCACCCGTCGCGCCCGCCGGGTCGCGGTCGTCGGCGCCGGCCCGGCCGGGCTGTCGGCCGCGGTCTCGGCCGCCGAGCGCGGGCACGCCGTCACGCTGTTCGAGGCCTCCTCCGAGCTGGGCGGGCAGTTCCGCCTGGCGATGGCGGTGCCGGGCAAGGAGGAGTTCGCCGAGACGCTGCGCTACTTCACCCGCCGGCTCGAGGTGCTGGGCGTCGACGTGCGCCTGTCGACGTACGCCGCTCCCGACGACCTCGCCGACTTCGACGACGTCGTGGTCGCCACCGGCGTCGAGCCCCGCGAGCTCGACCTGCCCGGCGCCGACCACGAGCGCGTGGTGTCGTACGCCGACGTGCTGGCCGGCCGGGTCGTGCCCGGTCGCCGGGTCGCCGTCATCGGCGCCGGCGGCATCGGTGTGGACGTCTCGCACTGGCTGACCCACGACGAGCGCGACGACTTCATGGAGGTCTGGGGCGTCGGCGACCCGTCCGTGCACCCCGGCGGACTCACCGAGGCCAAGCCGCGCACCGCCGCCCGTGAGGTCACGCTGCTGCAGCGCAAGACCTCGATGATCGGCAAGCACCTGGGCAAGACGTCCGGCTGGGCGCACCGGGCCGTGCTGAAGCAGGCCGGCGTCACGCAGGTCTCCGGCGCGACGTACACCGCCGTGCAGGGCCACCCCGACGGCGTCGAGCTGCTCTACTCCGTCGACGGCGAGGCTCGCTCGCTGGTCGTGGACCACGTCGTCGTCTGCGCGGGCCAGGAGTCGGTGCGCTCGGTCTTCGACGGGCTCGACCACCCCTCCGCACACCTGATCGGCGGTGCCGACGTCGCCGCCGAGCTGGACGCCAAGCGCGCGATCGAGCAGGGCACGGTGGTCGCGGCCGGGCTCTGAGGCCGGCGCTCGGCCCGCGCTGAGCGACGTTCCGTACGCCGCCGGTCGCGGTCGCTGGGTTCCACCCGGTGGCCGCAAGGCCTGTGCCGCGTACGGAACGTCGCTCGACGCGGACCTATGGTCGAGCCATGTCTCGGGCTCGGATGGTGGTCGCGTGGGCGCTGGTCGTCCTGTGGGTGGTGGTGACGGTCATCGGCGTCCGGGACGCCACCCGCGAGTCGTCGTACGCGACGTTCCAGGCCCTGGTCCGGGCCGGTGAGGTCACGGAGGTGACCGTGGTGGGGGACGTGACGACCCCGCGGACGGTGGGCGGCGTGGAGCTGCGCTGGGACGGCGGGATCGTGGACAGCAGTGCCAGCGTCACCGGGGCCCGGCCGGAGGGGATGGCGGAGCGCTCCGGCACCAGGCGACAGGTGCTGCCGGCGCCCGTGGCCGACACGCTGCGTGAGCGCTTCCCCGACCTGACGGTGCGCACGGCCGAGGCTCGGACGCCGCTCTCCGGCTGGTGGACCGTGCTCGGATTCGTCGGGTTCATCGGCACGATCGCGCTCCTGGGGGCCACGCGGCGACCGCTTCGGGCCACGCAGTGGGGCTGGTTCTGGGTCCTCTGGATCCTGCCGCCCGTCGGCATGGTGGCCTTCCTGCTGCTCGGCGGCCCCACCGGCCTGCTCCCCCAGCGCGAGGGCGGGCGACGGCTGACCGGCGGCTGGGCGTTCATCCTGTCGCTCGTGCTCGGGGGTTCGACCCTCGTCGCAGCGCTCGCCGCGTGACGACCAGCTGCTCTGCGCCGGTCCAGGTGCGAGCGCAACGAGCCACGAGACCCCCACCGCTAGCCTCGGCGCCATGAGCGAGCCGTGCGTCTTCTGCAGCATCGTCGCGGGCGACCTGCCCTCCCGGAGGGTCCACGAGGACGACCGGGTGCTGGCGTTCATGGACATCAACCCGATCTCCGACGGCCACCTGCTGGTGATCCCGAAGATGCACGCGCGCGACCTGCACGACGTGCCGGCCGAGGACCTCGCCGCCTGCGCGCTGGTCGCCCAGCAGCTCGCGACCCGCGCCGTCGACCGGCTCGGCGCCGACGGCGTCAACCTGCTGCAGTGCTCGGGCGAGGCGGCCTTCCAGACGGTGTTCCACGTGCACCTGCACGTGATCCCGCGCTACGCGGGCGATCCCGCGCGCGACCGGCTCGGCCAGCAGTGGACCCCCGTCCACACCCCCGGCGACCCGGAGCGGATCGCCGAGGTGGCCGCGCGGCTGGCCTGAGGCCTCCATGCACCACTGCCACAGCAGCGCCCGACGTACGACAGGTCCGGTGCCCTCCTGGCCTGCCGACCGTCGGGCGCGGGTGGGACCGGGCGGCGTGGGCGCGCGACGGCTAGGTTCGGTCCGGTGATCCGCGACTACACCGACGCCGAGGCCCGGGCCGCGCTGCCGTTGAAGTGGGGGCGCGCCCCCGAGGGGACGATCCCGGCATGGGTGGCGGAGATGGACTACGCCCCGGCACCCGCCATCGCCGCGGCCGTGCAGGCCGGGGTGGCGAAGGGGGTGCTCGGCTACCCGCCGTACGCCGACCACCCGGTGGTGACCGGGCTGGAGGAGTCGTTCCGCGGGTTCGCGCAGCGGCACTGGTCCTGGGAGGTGCCGGAGGGCACGAGCACCGTCACCGCCGACGTCATCACCGGCCTCCGGCTGGTGCTGGAGACGCTGTGCCCGCCGGGACCGGTGGTGATCCCGCTCCCGTGCTACCCGCCGTTCCGGAGCGTGGTGGCGCTGGCCGGTCGCGAGGCGGCGTACGTCGAGCTCGACCCGGACGCGGAGACCGCGACCCTCGACCTCGCCGCCGTGGAGCGGCACTTCGAGGCGGGCGCCCGCACGCTGCTGCTCTGCAGCCCGCACAACCCGACCGGCCGGGTCTGGACCCGGGCCGAGCTGGAGGCCGTGCGCGACCTCGCGGCGGCCCACGACGCGCGGGTCGTGGTCGACGAGGTCCACGCGCCGCTGACCCTGCCGGGCGTCGACTTCGTCCCCTACCTCACGCTCGACCCCTCGGCCGTCCTCGTGACCAGCCACTCCAAGTCGTTCAACACCCCGGGCCTGAAGTGCGCACAGGTCGTGACCCTCGACCCGGCCGACACCGAGCGGTTCCGCGCGATCCCGTTCGAGGCCAACCACGGCTACTCGACCCTCGGGATGCTCGCCGGCGCCGCCGCCTGGCGCGACTCCGACCTGTGGCTGCACACCCTGCGCAACCGCCTCGACGTCCTGCGCGAGGACCTCGCCGACCTGCTCGCCAGGCACCTGCCGCTTGCCCGGATGCGGCCCCTCGAGGCGACGTACCTCGCCTGGCTCGACCTCCGCGCGTACGACGTCGGCGACCCCGCCGCGGCCGGGCTGGCCCACGGCGTGATGCTGGCGCCCGGCCACGACTACCACCCCGGCCTCGAGGGCCACGTGCGACTGAACATGGCCACCAGCGCGGCGAGGCTGGAGCAGGTCGTCACGCGGCTGGCCGCGGCGATGGGTTAGCAAGGCACCGGTCCGGCGGGCGCGGCGTCGCGCGCCCCACCAGTCGAACCAGGGGCGGGTCGCCCTCGAAGTAGCGACGGGTCAGCCTCGAAGTAGCGACGGGTCGGTGAGGTCAAAGGAATGTCGCAACACCCCCTACCCCCAAGGGGATGCGACATGTGGGCACGGAACCCGACGATCTCTGATGACCAGCTAGACCTGATCCACTCCCTACTGCGGCGCGGTG
>NZ_BAAGUS010000022.1:0-47508 GCF_054781275.1 Nocardioides ginkgobilobae
CAACGGACGGCTCGAGCACCTACGCGGATCAGCGCTCGGGTTCCGCAACCTGACCAACTACATCGCCAGGAGCCTGCTTGAGACCGGCGGCTTCAGACCCCTACTACACCCCGGTCTGTGAAGAGCCCCTTTCTCTCGTGCTCGGACCCCTCGGAACCGCCCTGACCGCCGCCGTCGTCTCCCTGCTGGGGGCCGGCCTGCTGGTCCCGGCCTCGGCGGCCACCACCGAGGAGCCGGACACCACGCCCCCGCAGGTGCGGCTCGACCCGTGCCCGGAGGTCCCGCTCGGCGAGGCCTGCTCCCAGCGGGACGCGGTCTGGGTGGCCGAGTCCCGCGTGGACCCCGTGGAGGGGCTGGCCGTCGCCGGCGTCCGGTCCGGAGACGTCGTCCTGAGCGAGCGCGTGTATGACGACGGGACGGGATTCAGCCCCTACGGTCTGTGGGGGCAGCCGTACAACGACGTGGTCAGCGACTACGACTACGTCACCGAGACCTGGCTGGACGGACCGGGTCTGCACGAGCTCACGTTCTACGCCCGCGACCTCGCCGGCAACGAGGCATCGGTGACCCGCACCGTCATCGGGCCCGACGTGCCCCGCCGCCCCTGGAGGTTCTCGGTCGAGCACAGCGGCCCCAGGACCACTGTCGGCTGGTATGCCCACGGTCGAGGCTCCGGCATCACCGACTTCGTGCTCCGGTTCAAGGGCGAGGAGCCCTTCCGGATCGACGGCGGCGGCATCGTGGCCAACCCGGGGCTGGGCTACCGGCAGATCTCCCTCGCGCTGGACCGCGGCCGCCACGTGCTGCGCGTCCGCGCGGTGAACCTCGTGGGCGAGAGCACCCTCGGAAAGGTCGTCTTCCGCGTCCCGCGAACCCGCTGACCCGGCGCCCTCACTCCCGGGACGTCATGCGGACAGGACGTCCACCGGTGCGCGGCGCATGACGTCCCCCCGCACCTCAGGCGGTCGCGGCCACCCCGGCGACCAGCGAGCGGTAGCGGTCGGCGACCAGGTCGATCACCAGCGGGTGCGGGCCGATGACGTCGGCGTACGGGTGGCCGAGCTCGTCGCACAGCTCGAAGAGCCGGCGGGAGAAGAGCCCCGGCGAGAGCAGGTACGGCGACACCGCGTCGCCCGGGCGCAGGACCGCCTCCGGGCGCGGACCGAGGCCGGTGAGCGTGGCGGTGCGGATCGGGGTGCCCCACTGGTCGGCGAGGAGGTGGGAGGCGGCGCGCAGGTCGCGCCAGGCCTTGGGGTCGGTGGAGCCGGTGGCGACGAGGACCAGCGGGGTGCCGGGCTCGATCCCGGCGGCCTCCAGCCGGGCGACCTGAGCGGCGGCGAGCAGCGGGTCGGGTCCCAGCGGGCGGCCGAGCACGACCGGCGCGTGGGCCGGGGCCCCCGCGCACGCGGCCGGCAGGTCGGTGCGCACGTGGTACCCGGTCGACAGCAGCAGCGGCACCACCGCGGCCGGTCGGTCCAGCCCGCGCACGACGTCCTCGAGGAGCGGCTCGCTCAGCTCGACGTACGCCGCCGTCGACTCGACCCCGAGGGCGATGCCGGCCCCGTGGGTGATCTGTCGGGCGATCTCGTTGCCGCCGGCACGGCGGGTGCCGTGCGCGACCGTGACGAGCGCGGCGGCGCTGCCCGCGGGCTGCCCGGGGTGTCTGGCGAGGCTCACGACTCCCACGATGCCACCGCCAGCCGATAGCCCCGCTTGACGACCGTCTGGACGGACCGGGTGCCGAGCGCCGCGCGCAGCCGCGCGACCGCCATCTCGACGGCGTGCTCGGAGGAGGCCGTGCCCGAGGGCAGCATCGCCAGCAGGGCCGGCCGCGGGATGACGTGCCCGGGAGCGGCGACCAGTGCCTGCAGCACCGACAGCGGTGCCGGCGACAGCTTGACCTCCACCCCGTCGAGGAGCACCTGGTCGCCGTGCAGGAGCAGCTGGTGCCCACCCACGAGGTCGACGCTCAGACCCGAGCGCCGCGAGGGCAGCTCGGTCTCCATCAGCCTGACCATCGCCCCGAGCCGGGAGCGGTCGGGCGGGTAGATCGTGGGCACGCCCCACATCTCGAAGGCGGCCGCCGTCACGGGCCCGACGCACACCGCGACGACGTCGGCCTGGAACGCCGAGACCAGGTCGTCGCGCCGGCCGACCGCGGCCGCGCAGTCCATCATCGTGGCGACCGCCGGCGCGGAGGTGAAGGTGACGGCATCGACCAGGCCGTCGGCGACGCGCTCGACCATCGCGAACATCGGCGCGGGGTCCTCGGCGGAGATCACCCGGTAGACGGTGACGTTCTCGACCTCGGCCCCCTGCCGGCGCAGCGCGTGGGCCACCATCGACAACGACTGGCCGTGCTCCTGCACCACGATCCGGCGCCCGGTGAGGTCACGGCCCCGCAGGTGGTCGAGGACGTCCTCGAAGAGCTCGGACTCCGGCGCCCACAGCTCGCGCAGCCCCGCCCGCCGCAGCGCACCGACCGACTTCGGTCCGCGGGCCAGGATCTCGGCGCCGGACAGGGCCTGCACCAGCGCGTCACGCAGCCCCCAGCCCTCGGCGGCCTCCAACCACGCCCGCATCCCGATGCCGGTCGTGGCGAGGAACATGTCCGGCGGTGCGGCGACGACCCGTTCGGTGGCCGCGTGCAGGGCCTCCTCGTCGACCCGGTGGGGGTCCAGCGTCAGCGCGGGGGCGTGCTCGACGACCGCGCCGCGCCGCTCGAGCAGGGCGATCTGCTCCTCCGCCTTGCGGGCGGCGGTCACCGCGACCCGGAAGCCGGCGAGCGTCGCGGTCACGGGGGTCTCCTCCTGCAAGGCGTCAGGTCCTGCGGGGGCCGACCTGCACCACGCCGTCGACGAGGCGCACGGCGTACGTCGGCACCCGCACCGCCTCGTCGTCGAGGCACACGCCGTCGCTGAGCCGGTAGGGCTGCTTGTGCAGCGGCGATGCGACAAAGGGTACGCCGCCGCGGGTCCCCACGATGCCGCGCGCCAGGACCGAGACGCCGGTGGCGGGGTCGAGGTTGGAGAGGGCGTGCACCTGGTCGAGGTGGTCGCGGAAGACCGCCACCGCCTCCCCGTGCACCCACGCGGCCACGCCGGACTCCCGCGCGATCGCCTCCAGCGGGCACACCGCCACCCAGGTCACTTGGTCCTGCTCCACCGCGGCGGTCACCGGCCCGCCACCGGGGCCGGGGCGTTCGGGGCGCCGACGGGGATGCTCGCGCCCAGGGGCACGGGTGCGGCCGGCACGATCTGCTCGCGCTCGACCTCGAAGGAGATGTGCGGGTCCGGCAGGTCCGGGGCGTTGACGAAGGAGACGAACCGGGCCAGCTTGTCGGGGTCCTCCAGCGTGGCGGCCCACTCGTCGACGTACGTCGCCACGTGCCGCGCCATCGCGGCCTCGAGCTCCGAGCCAAGCCCGAGCACGTCGTCGACGACGACCTCGCGCAGCCGGTCCAGGCCGCCCTCGAGCGAGTCCACCCAGGGGGCGGTGCGCTGCAGCCGGTCCGCGGTGCGGATGTAGTACATGAGGTAGCGGTCGAGGTAGCGCACGAGCGTCTCGTCGTCGAGGTCGCCGGCGAGCAGCCGCGCGTGCACGGGGGTCGCGCCGCCGTTGCCGCCGACGTAGAGGTTCCAGCCCTTCTCGGTGGCGATGATCCCGAAGTCCTTCGAGCGGGCCTCCGCGCACTCCCGGGCACAGCCGGAGACGCCGCCCTTGAGCTTGTGGGGGGACCTGAGCCCGCGGTAGCGCAGCTCCAGGGCGATCGCCATCCCGACCGAGTCCTGCACGCCGTACCGGCACCAGGTCGAGCCCACGCACGACTTCACCGTGCGCAGGGACTTGCCGTAGGCGTGGCCGGACTCGAAGCCGGCGTCGACCAGCCGCTTCCAGATCTCGGGCAGCTGCTCCATCCGGGCACCGAACAGGTCGATCCGCTGGCCGCCGGTGATCTTGGTGTAGAGGCCGAAGTCGCGCGCGACCTCACCGATGACGATGAGCTTCTCCGGGGTGATCTCGCCGCCGGGGATGCGCGGGACGACGGAGTAGGTGCCGTTGCGCTGGATGTTGGCGAGGTAGGCGTCGTTGGTGTCCTGCAGCGTGCGGTTCTCCGGCGCGAGCACGTGCCCGTTGAGCTGGCTGGCCAGGATCGAGGCGACCGCCGGCTTGCAGACGTCGCACCCGCGGCCGGTGCCGTGGGCCTCGACGATCTCGTCGAAGGTGCGGTGCCCGTGGATCGCGACGACCTCGAAGAGCTCGCTGCGCGAGAGGCCGAAGTGCTCGCACAGCGCGCGGCTGACCTCCTTGCCCGCCTTCGCGAAGTGGTCCTCGACGATCGCCTTGATCGTGCCGACGCAGGAGCCGCACGTGGTGCCGGCGCCGGTGCACTTCTTGACCGCCGCGACGTCCTCGCAGTCGTGCTCGTCCAGCGCGCTCGTGATGTCGCCCTTGCTGACGTTGTTGCACGAGCAGACCTGCGCCTCGTCGGGCAGCGCCGCGACGCCGGTCGCCCCACCGCCGCGCCCCGCGGGCAGGATCAGCTCCTCGGGGTTGTCGGGCAGCGCGATGCCGCTGCTCACCATCGGGCGCAGGATGCCGTACGCCGAGGCGTCGCCGACCAGGATCCCGCCGAGCAGCCGGGTGCCGTCGTCGCTGACGACCAGCTTCTTGTAGACCCCCGCGACGGCGTCGGAGTAGACGAGCTCGAGGGCACCGTCGGTCGTGGCGAAGGCGTCGCCGAAGGACGCGACGTCGACGCCGAGGAGCTTGAGCTTGGTCGACATGTCGGCGCCCGTGAAGGTGCCTGCGCCGTCGAGCAGCGCGTCGACGACCACCTCGGCCATGTCGTAGCCCGGCGCCACGAGGCCGTACATCCGACCGCCCGGCGCCGCGCACTCGCCGATGGCGTGGATGCGCTCGTCGCTGGTGCGGCACTGCTCGTCCACGAGCACGCCGCCGCGCTCCGCGACCGCCAGCCCCGCCTCGCGGGCCAGGGCGTCGCGGGGCCGGATGCCCGCCGAGAAGACCACGACCTGGGCGTCGACGCGCTCCCCGTCCTTGAAGGCCAGCCCGTCCACGCGGTCGGTGCCGGTGATCACCTCGGTCGCGACCCCGGTGTGCACGGTGACGCCCAGCTTCTCGATGTGCCGCACCAGCGTCGCGCCCGCGGCCTCGTCGAGCTGCACCGGCATCAGCCGGGGCGCCATCTCCACGACGTGGGTCTCCAGCCCCAGCTGCACCAGGGCGTTGGCGGCCTCGAGCCCGAGCAGGCCGCCGCCGATGACGACGCCCGAGGTCGCCGTCGCCGCCGCGTCGCGGATCGCCTCCAGGTCCTCGATCGTGCGGTAGGTGAAGCAGCCGTCGAGCTCGCGGCCCGGCACCGGCGGCACGAACGGTGCGGCGCCCGTGGCGAGCACCAGCCGGTCGTAGGCCAGGACCTCGCCCCCGGCCAGGGTGAGCGTCCGCGCCTCCGGCCGGATCGCCTGCACGGCGGTCCCGGTGCGCAAGGAGACCCGCGGGTCGTCGTACTCCCCCGACGGGAGGAGGGAGAGGGCGTCCGCGCCGGAGCCGAACCAGGAGGTGAGCGCGACCCGGTCGTACGCCGGCCGCGGCTCCTCCCCCAGCACGATCACGTCGTGGGTCTCGGTGAGGCCGCGCTCGATCGCGGCCTGGACGAATCGGTGGCCGACCATGCCGTGGCCGACCACGACGAGGCGCTGGCGGTGCGTGGGACTCATGGCTCCAGCCTCGGCGGCCCCGGTTGCCCGGTCGTCACGCCTCGTGACGACCTGTGTTGCAGCTGCCTCACGACCTCACGAGGCCGCGAGGCCGCAGCCGACCCGACGGAGGAGGGGCGGCGTCGCGGCCGAAGGTCGAGCGAGCCCGCGCCTGAGGGACGAAGGCGCGACAGGCGTGTCGAGACCGCGTGAGCTGCCTGTGGTCGGCGACCACGAGCAGGTGCCGCGGTCTCGACGACGGCTCGCTGGCGCTCGCCTGCTCGACCATCAGGGGACGACGGCTCGCTGAAGCTCGCCTGCTCGACCGACCAGTGACGCGCAGACCGACGCGCACCCGCCGCAGCCGGTGGTGGCCCGGGTGGTCTCGCGGGCCTCGGCGAGCGAGGCACAGGCGCGCACCGCGCCGGCGGTGACGCCGGCGCAGGCACAGACCTCCGCGTCGTCGGGCAGCACGGGCGGGGCGGCGACCGGGTCCGGCAGCAGCAGGTCGCCGGGCTCGGTGGGGCCGAGGACGGTGCCGCGGTCGTAGTGCTGGGTGATGAGCCCGACCCGACCGAGGTCACCCACGAGCGCGGCCGCGACGACCACGCCGTCGCGGACGACCAGCCGCGCGTGGCGGCCGGCGAGCGGGTTGGCGACCTCGACGACCTCCCCGGGCTCGTGCACCGGGTCGCCCAGCACCGCCACGTCCAGGTCGGTCGCCCGCAGCCGCGCCACCGACCGCGAGCCCTCGTGGGCGACGTCGGCCCCGCACAGCCGGGCCGCCAGCAGCTGCGCCTGCTCCCAGGCGGGCGGCACGAAGCCGGTCGTCACGCCGCGGTGCTCGGCGCAGTCGCCGATCGCGTGGACCCGCGGGTCGGTCGGCGACGTGAGGTGGTCGTCGACGACCACCCCGCGGCGTACCTCCAGGCCCGCGGCGCGGGCCAGCGCGGTGCTCGGGCGCCCGCCGGCGGTGAGGACGACCAGGTCGGTGTCGAGGACCGGCCCGGTGTCGAGGCGTACGCCGACGGACCCGCCGTGGTCGTGCAGCCGGACCGCCCGGGCGCCGGTGTAGACCGTCGTTCCGAGCCGGGCCAGGCTGCGCCGCAGCACCGCACCCGCGGGCGGCGGCACCTGCCGGTGCAGCAGGTGCTCCCCGCCCTCGACGACCTCCACGTCGAGCCCGGCCCGCACCGACAGGGCCCGCGCGACCTGCAGGCCGAGCAGCCCGCCACCGACCACCACCGCGCGACGCGCGCCGGGGACCGCCTCGAGCAGTCCGTCGCAGTCGGCCAGGCTGCGGAAGGCGTGCACCCGCGGGTGCAGCGAGCCGTCCGCGCGCACCAGACCGCGGATCGGCGGCAGCGTGGGGATCGCTCCGGTCGCCAGGACCAGCCGGTCGAAGGGCACCAGGGTCCCGTCGACGAGCATCACGTCGCCGTGGTCGCGGTCCACCGCGAGCACCCGCGCGCCGGTGCGCAGGGTGATCCCGTGCTCGGCGTACCACTGCGGCGAGCGGAGGGTCAGCGCGTCGGCCGCGTGGGTGCCCTCGAGCACGGCCGAGAGCAGGATCCGGTTGTACGCCGGCACCGGCTCGTCGCCGAGTACGGTCACCTCACCGGCGTACCCGCCCGCCACCAGGCCCTCGACCAGCCGGGTCGCGGCCATGCCGTTCCCGACGACGACCAGGCGCTCGCGGGCGTCGAGACCACTCTCCCCGCTCACCCCGCCTCCACCCGGGCCGCGCACACCTTGAACTCCGGCATCCGGCTGGCCGGGTCGAGGGCGTCGTTGACCAACCGGTTGACCCCGAGCCAGTGGAACGGCACGAAGACGGTGTCGGGCCGGATCGTGGTCACCACCCGGGCAGGCACGCGCAGCGTCCCGCGCCGGGTGGCGACCCGCACCGCCATGCCGTCCGCGACCCCGATCCGCGCGGCCAGCAGGGGGTGGAGCTCGGCGAAGGCGCCGTCGTCGGGGAGGTCGCGCACCCGGCGGGTCTGGGCGCCGGACTGGTACTGCGCGAGCACCCGACCGGTCGTGAGGTGCAGCGGGTAGTCCCCGCAGGGCGCCTCGGCCGGGCCGCGGTGCTCGACCGCGTGGAAGCGGGCCCGCCCGTCGGGGGTCGGGAAGGAGTCGGCGAAGAGCCGCGGGGTGCCCGGGTGGTCGGCCGCCGGGCAGGGCCAGAAGACCCCGTGCTCGGCACGGATCCGGTCGTAGGTGATGCCGGCGTAGTCGGCCCTCCCACCCGCCGACGCCCGGCCGAGCTCGTCGAACACCTCCTCCGGGTCCGCGCTGAACGGCACCGGTGAGCCCAGCCGCTCGGCGAGACCGGCGATGACCTCCAGGTCCGAGCGCACGCCGTCCGGGGCCGGCCGGTGCGCCTGCCGCAGCACGACCCGGCCCTCGAGGTTGGTCATCGTGCCGGTCTCCTCCGCCCACTGGGTCACCGGCAGCACGACGTCGGCCAGCGCGGCGGTCTCGCTCATCACCAGGTCGCAGACGACCAGCAGGTCCAGCGACTCCAGCCGCTCCTGCACGCGGGTGGCGTGGGGCGCGGAGACCACGATGTTCGACCCGTGCACGAGCAGCGCGCGCGGTCCGTCCTCCGTGCCCAGCGCCTCGAGCAGCTCGTACGCCGACCGGCCCCGTCCCGGCAGCGAGTCGGGTTCCACGCCCCAGACCGCGGCGACGTGGGCGCGTGCGGCCGGGTCGTCGATGAGCCGGTAGCCGGGGAGCTGGTCGGCCTTCTGGCCGTGCTCGCGCCCGCCCTGGCCGTTGCCCTGGCCGGTGAGGCAGCCGTAGCCGGCGTGCGGCTTCCCCGGCATGCCGAGGGCGAGCGCGACGTCGATCCAAGCCAGCACCGTGTCGGATCCCTGGGCGTGCTGCTCGGCACCGCGGGCCGTCAGCACGACGACCCGCTCGCCCCCGGCCAGGAGCGCCGCCAGGGCACGGACCTCGTCAGCGGCGACGCCGGTGACCCGCTCGACCCGCTCGGGCCACCACGCCGCGACCGCCTCGCGCACGGCCTCCCACCCGACGGTCCGGGTGGCGACGTACTCCTCGTCGACGTGGCCGCCGGCGACCAGCAGGTGCAGCACACCCAGCGCCAGGGCGAGGTCGCCGCCGGGGACCGGCTGCACCAGCAGGTCGGCGCGGTCCGCGGTGGGGGTGCGCCGCGGGTCGACGACCACGACGCGGCCGCCGTTCTCGCGGCAGCGGTCGAGGTGGCGGGCAGCCGGGGGCATGGTCTCGGCGAGGTTGGAGCCGACCAGCACCACGACGTCGGCGTGCTCGACGTCGGCCAGGGGGAAGGGCAGGCCGCGGTCGATCCCGAAGGCCCGGGTCGAGGCCGAGGCGGCCGAGCTCATGCACCAGCGGCCGTTGTAGTCGATCTGGCTGGTGCCGAGCGCGACCCGCGCGAGCTTGCCGAGACTGTAGGCCTTCTCGTTGGTCAGCCCGCCCCCGCCGAAGACCGCGACGCCGTCGGGCCCGTACGCGGCCTGGACGGCACGCAGCCGCTCCGCGACCAGGTCGAGGACCTGGTCCCAGGAAACGGCCGACCAGGCCCCGGTGGCGCGGTCGCGCACCAGCGGGGTGGTCAGCCGCTCCCGGTGGCCGAGCAGGCCGGTCGCGGTCCAGCCCTTGCGGCACAGCCCGCCCTCGTTGACCGGGAAGTCAACCCACGGCTGCACGGTCGTCGTGCGCCGCCCCTCCAGCCGCATCCCGCACTGCAGCGAGCAGTAGGGGCAGTGGGTGTCGGTGGTGGCGGGGGTGGGCGAGGGCCGGCCGGTGGTCGCCGCGGTCATGCGCCGGCCGCTGCCAGCCTGGACCCGCGTCGGAGGTAGACCGCCCAGGTCAGCGCCCCACAGGCGACGTAGTAGCCGATGAACAGGGCGAACGCGGTGCGCACCGAGGACAGCGGGTCCTCCACCCACGGGGCGCCGAACATCATCGGGATGAGGAAGCCGCCCAGGGCACCCACGGCGCCGATGATGCCGACGGCCGCCGAGGACTCCTTGGTCGCCCGCAGCACGGCCTCGCGCCACGCGGGGGCGGTCGGGTCGGGCGCCCCACCGTCGGCGAGCCGCTCGGTGGCCTCGAAACGCCAGATGGTGGGGATCATCCGGTAGGTCGAACCGTTGCCGATGCCGGTCGCGGCGAAGACGAGCAGGAAGCAGCCGAGGAACACCGGGAACCACTCGCGGTTGGCGGCCGCGGCAGCAGCGGGGTCGCTGGCGGCGGCGATCGGGGTCAGCTGGTTGAGCGTCCACAGCACGCCGGCGGTGGAGAGGACCAGGCCGACGAAGGCGCCGACCGTGACCCGCGCACCGCCGAGGCGGTCCGAGAGCCACCCGCCGAAGGGCCGCGTGATGGAGCCGACCAGCGCGCCGAGGAAGGCGAAGAAGGCGAAGTTGATGCCGCCCACGACGGCGCCGCTCGTGGCGTCGACGAGGGAGAAGTGCATCTTGATCAGCAGCGGCATGGCCGCGGAGTAGCCGATGAAGGACCCGAAGGTGCCGATGTAGAGCAGGCTCATCACCCACGTCTGGCGGCGCCGCACGACGGCAGCGGTCTCGCGGGTGGAGCCCGAGGCCGTGCCGAGGTTGTCCATGAACAGGTAGGCGGCCGCGGCCGCCACGAGCGCAAGCCCGACGTAGACCCAGCCGGCGCGCTCGAGGTGGATGCCGCCCTCGGAGGCCTGCACCAGGCCGAAGATGCCGGCGGCGCCGACCATGACCGGCAAGAAGAGCTGGATCACGGCCACGCCGATGTTGCCGCCGGCGGCGTTCAGCCCGAGTGCCGCGCCCTTCTTGTCGGCCGGGTAGAAGGCGTTGATGTTGGCCATCGAGGAGGCGAAGTTGCCGCCTCCCAGGCCGGCGGTCGCGGCGATCACCACCATCACCCAGTACGGCGTCGAGGTGTCCTGCACCGCCACCACGAAGAGCAGCGTCGGCACGAGGAGCAGCAGCGCGCTCACGACCGTCCAGTTGCGGCCACCGAAGACCGGCACCGCGAAGGTGTAGGGCACCCGGATGAGCGCGCCGACCAGATTGGGGGCGGCGACCAGGAAGAACAGCTGCTGCGGGCTGTAGCCGAACTGCGAGCCCAGCATCGCCGCCGAGACCGACCAGATCAGCCAGACCGAGAAGCCCAGGTGCTCGGCGAAGATCGACCAGACCAGGTTGCGGCGGGCCACCCTCCGGCCCCCGCCCTCCCAGAACGCCGGGTCCTCGGGGGTCCACTCGTCGATCCACCGGCCGGTACGCCGGCGCCGGGGCGTCCCGGCCGGCACCGCCGTTCCGGGGGCGCTCGCGACGGCGGAGTCGGCAGTGGTGTCCGAGGCCGTGCTTGTGGTCGGTGTCATGGTGCGGCTCCTGCGGGTGTCGGTGCGTCCGGGTGACCTCAGGGCGCCCGAGCGGCGCCGTGGTCACCACCCTGGGCGGCACAGGTTCCGCCGCCGTGGCCCCTGCGCAACGACGCCGTCAACTCCACCTCACGACCTCACGCCGGCCTCGGGCTCACGCCCACGCCACCCCCGGGCCGCGCTCGTGCGGCCGGGCGCACCGCTCGTCGTACGAGGACGACCGTTCGGCGCGCGCGGGCGCCACTGGGCGACGAGCGGCTCCCGGGGCATCCACAACCGGCATGCCCGCTCCCTAGCGTGATCGCGGTCACACGTCCGTGCGACCCGCGCGACACCAGGAGGTTGCAGTGCCTACCACACACGAGCCGGCCGGGAGCCACGGCCACGACCAGGCCGCCCGCCACGACCCGGTCTACGACCACCTGCACGCCAGCGACGAGTTCGCCGCCCTGCGCAAGGCCTACCGCGGCTTCGTGCTGCCGGCCACCGTGGCGTTCCTGAGCTGGTATTTGCTCTACGTGCTCATGTCGAACTACGCCACCGACTTCATGGCGATCAAGGTCGTGGGCAACATCAACGTCGCGCTGGTCTTCGGCCTGCTCCAGTTCGCGACGACCTTCCTCATCGCGTGGCTCTACAGCCGCTACTCGAACAAGCACCTCGACCCGAGCGCCCGCGCCCTGGACGAGCGCTACCGCGCCGAGCAGGCGGAGGTGCGCTGAGATGAGCAGCCAGGTCCTCACCACGATCCTGTTCCTCGCCGTCGTCGCCCTGACCGTCGGCATCACCTTCTGGGCCAGCCGTCAGTCCTCCGGCACCAACGACTTCTACGCCGGGGGCCGGTCGTTCTCCGGCTTCCAGAACGGGCTCGCGATCGGCGGCGACTACATGTCGGCCGCGTCCTTCCTCGGCATCTCCGGCGCGATCGCGCTCTACGGGTACGACGGGTTCCTCTACTCCATCGGCTTCCTGGTCGCCTGGCTGGTCGCCCTGCTGCTGGTGGCGGAGATGCTGCGCAACTCCGGCCGCTACACGATGGCCGACCAGCTGGCCTTCCGGATGCGCCAGCGCCCGGTCCGCACCGCGGCCGCGACCTCGACCGTCGTCGTGTCGATCTTCTACCTGCTGGCCCAGATGGTCGGTGCGGGTGCGCTCGTGGCCCTGCTGCTCGGCGTCGACAGCCAGACCACCAAGAACCTCACGATCTTCGCCGTCGGCGCGCTGATGATCTTCTACGTCACCGTCGGCGGGATGAAGGGCACCACCTGGGTCCAGATCGTCAAGGCGGTCCTGCTGATGACCGGCTCGGCGCTCATCGTCGTGCTGGTGCTGGCGAAGTTCGACTTCAACATCTCCGACATGCTCGGCGCGGCCGCCTCCAACTCCGGTGCCGGCCAGGCGTTCCTCGAGCCGGGCCTGCGGTACGGCGCGACGGCGACGTCCAAGATCGACTTCATCTCCCTCGGCCTGGCCCTGGTGCTCGGCACCGCCGGCCTGCCGCACATCCTGATCCGCTTCTACACCGTCCCGACCTCGCGCGACGCCCGGAAGTCGGTGCTGTGGGCGATCGGCCTGATCGGGGTCTTCTACCTCTTCACGCTGGTGCTCGGCTTCGGCGCCGCGGCCCTGCTCGACACCTCCACCCTCGACTCGGCCGGCAACCTGGCCTCGCCGAAGCTGGCCGAGGCCGTCGGCGGCGGTGCCGGCTCGACCGGCGGCGCCATCCTGCTGGCCCTCATCGCGGCGGTCGCCTTCGCCACGATCCTCGCGGTGGTCGCCGGGCTGGTGCTCACCTCGTCCGCCTCGGTCGCGCACGACATCTACAACAGCGTGATCAAGAAGGGCACCGCGAGCGAGCAGGACGAGATCCGCGTGACCCGGTACGCCGCCGCCGGCATCGGCCTGGTCGCGATCGTCCTGGCCATCCCGGCCCAGAACCTCAACATCGCCTTCCTGGTGGCGCTGGCCTTCGCCGTCGCGGCCTCGGCCAACCTGCCGGCGATCGTCTACAACATGTTCTGGCGCGGCTTCAACACCCGCGGTGCCGTGTGGAGCATCTACGGCGGTCTGATCAGCGCCGTCGGCCTGGTGTTCTTCTCCCCGGTGGTCTCCGGCTCGGAGACGGCGCTGTTCACCAGCGGCGACTGGTCCTGGTTCCCGCTCAGCAACCCCGGCATCGTCTCCATCCCGCTGGGCTTCTTCCTGGGCTGGCTGGGCAGCGTCACCAGCAAGGAGCCGGCCGCCGCCGACCGCTACACCGAGCTCGAGGTCCGCGCGCTCACCGGCGCCGGCGCCGAGGAGGCCGTCATCCACTGACGGTCACGTGTCGACCGGGGTCGTCGGGGTGCTCCCCCGACGGCCCCGGTGTCGCGCACAGACTGCTTCGCAACCGGCTTGCAACCAGCCCACCCGCACCGTGGGTGACCTCCCCTTCCCGCCCGGCCTAGTGTGAGCCGGGCCACCCCTTCGATCCCGCGCAGGAGATGACGACGTGAGCAACACCGATGAGACCCTGGCCAACCTGCTCCAGGAGGACCGCCGCTTCGAGCCGCCCGCCGAGCTGGCGGCGCACGCCAACCTCACCGCCGAGGCCTACGACCGCGCCGCCGCGGACCGCGAGGGCTTCTGGGCCGAGCAGGCGCAGCGGATCACCTGGGCCGAGCCGTTCACGCAGGTCCTCGACTGGAGCAACCCGCCCTTCGCGAAGTGGTACGTCGGGGGGAAGCTGAACGCGGCGTACAACTGCGTCGACCGGCACGTCGAGGCCGGGCGCGGCGACAAGGTCGCGATCCACTTCGTCGGCGAGCCCGTCGGTGACACGCGCTCGATCACCTACGCCGAGCTGCAGGACCTGGTCTCCCAGGCCGCCAACGCCCTCACCGACCTCGGTGTCGAGGCCGGTGACCGGGTCGCGATCTACATGCCGATGATCCCCGAGGCCGTCGTCACGATGCTGGCCTGCGCGCGCATCGGCGCCCCGCACACGGTCGTCTTCGGCGGCTTCTCCTCCGACGCGCTCGCCTCGCGCCTGGAGGACTGCCAGGCCAAGGTCGTCGTCACCGCCGACGGCGGCTACCGCCGCGGTGCCGCCTCGGCCCTCAAGCCGGCCGTCGACGAGGCCCGCGCCAAGGCCGAGACGCTGGGCCACACCGTGGAGAAGGTCCTCGTCGTGCGCCGCACCGGCCAGGACCTCGGCGACAACGGGTGGGACGACGCGGTGGACGTGTGGTGGCACGACGCCGTGGACAGCGCCTCGACCCAGCACACCCCGGAGGCCTTCGACGCCGAGCACCCGCTCTACGTCATGTACACCTCCGGCACGACCGGCAAGCCCAAGGGCATCCTGCACACCACGGGCGGCTACCTCGTGGGCTGCTCCTACACGCACTGGGCGGTCTTCGACCTCAAGGACGACGACGTCTACTGGTGCACCGCCGACATCGGCTGGGTGACCGGCCACTCCTACATCGTCTACGGCCCGCTGGCCAACGGCGTGACGCAGGTGCTCTACGAGGGCACCCCCGACTCCCCCGAGCGCGGCCGCTGGTGGGACATCATCGAGCAGCACGGGGTGACGATCTTCTACACCGCCCCCACCGCGATCCGCTCGTTCATGAAGCAGGGTCGCGAGATCCCCGACGCGCGCGACCTGTCCTCGCTGCGGCTCCTCGGCTCCGTCGGTGAGCCGATCAACCCCGAGGCCTACGTCTGGTACCGCCACGTCATCGGCGGCGACCGCACCCCGGTCGTCGACACCTGGTGGCAGACCGAGACCGGCTCGATCATGATCAGCCCCCTGCCCGGCGTCACCGCGGGCAAGCCGGGCTCGGCGATGATCCCGATCCCCGGCGTCGCGGCCGACGTCGTGGACGAGGAGGGCACGCCCGTCCCGAACGGCTCCGGCGGCTACCTGGTGCTCACCGAGCCGTGGCCCTCGATGCTGCGCACCATCTGGGGCGACGACGAGCGGTTCAAGGACACCTACTGGTCCCGCTTCGCCAAGCAGGGCTACTACTTCGCCGGCGACGGCGCCAAGAAGGACTCCGACGGCGACCTGTGGGTGCTGGGCCGGGTCGACGACGTGATGAACGTGTCGGGCCACCGCCTGTCCACCACCGAGATCGAGTCGGCCCTGGTCTCCCACCCGAAGGTCGCCGAGGCCGCGGTCGTGGGCGCCAAGGACGAGGACACCGGCCAGGCGGTCTGTGCGTTCGTCATCCTCCGCGAGGAGGCCGGCGACGGGGGCGACGACATCGTCGCCGAGCTGCGCAATCACGTCCGCAAGGAGATCGGCCCGATCGCGACCCCGCGGCAGATCATGGTCGTCCCCGAGCTGCCCAAGACCCGCTCGGGCAAGATCATGCGCCGCCTGCTGCGCGACGTCGCGGAGAACCGCGAGGTCGGGGACGTCACCACGCTGGCCGACTCCTCGGTGATGGACCTCATCTCCTCCGGCCTCTCGGGCGGCAAGGGCGACGAGTGAGCCCCGCCCGGCCGCCCAGTGGTGGCCGGGCAGCCGCCTGCGGGCCGGACCAGGAGCGACGCGGCGTACCGGTGAGCACCACCGGTACGCCGCGTCCCACCGCAGGGGGTGAACACCCGGACCGGTAGCGTGGTCTCTCGGTGCGCCGGGAAGTCTGGTCGGCAGGAATGCCAGCGACCCCTGCGAGGAGCAGCCCGTGTCCGAGCCCGACGACCGTCCCCGGGACACCCCCCTGTCCGGCTCCGAGCCGCCCGCCGACCCCACCCCGGTCGAGCCCAAGCCCTCGGACCCGCCGACCTCGAGCCGGGACACGACCCGCGGCGGTGCCACCCCCGCCGACCGCAGCCCCCGGCTCTTCAGCCGCGGCAGCTTCCTGGAGAGCAGTCGGGTCTCGGAGGTGCTGCGCGGCGAGACGACCGGCGGCCTGCTGCTCATCGTGGGCGCCGCGATCGCGATCATCTGGGCCAACACCGCCTACGCCGGCGCCTACGAGGCGATCCGCGACTTCAAGCCGATCTCCGAGCCGGTCGACCTCGGCGCGTTCTCCCTCCACCTCGACCTGACCATCGGCACGTGGGCGGCCGACGGCCTGCTGGCGATCTTCTTCTTCGTGGTGGGCCTGGAGCTCAAGCGCGAGTTCGTCGCCGGTGACCTGCGCGACCCGCGGCGCGCGGCGCTGCCGATGGCTGCGGCGGTGGGCGGCATGATCGCGCCGGCGCTCATCTACGTCGCCTGGAACCTCGGTCCCGACGGCGCGCTGGAGGGTTGGGCCATCCCGACCGCCACCGACATCGCCTTCGCCGTGGCGATCCTCGCCGTCATCAGCACCCACCTGCCCTCGGGCCTGCGGACCTTCCTGCTGACCCTGGCCGTGGTCGACGACCTGCTGGCCATCACGATCATCGCGCTCTTCTACACCGCCGACCTCGACGTCGCCTTCCTGCTGCTCGGCCTGGTGCCCATCGCCGTCTTCGCGCTGCTGGTGCAGAAGCGCATCCGTTCCGGCTGGCTGCTCCTGCCGCTGGCACTCCTGGCATGGGTGCTGATCCACGAGTCCGGCGTGCACGCGACCGTCGCCGGCGTCCTGCTCGGCTTCACGGTGCCGGTGCTGCGGCGCGACGGCGCCGACGGCCCCGGCCTCGCCGAGCACCTGGAGCACCTGGTGCGCCCGATCAGCGCCGGCTTCGCCGTACCCGTCTTCGCCTTCTTCGCCGCCGGGGTGACCGTCGGCGGCCTCTCCGGGCTCGCCGAGTCCATCACCGACCCGGTCGCGCTGGGCGTCGTCACCGGCCTGGTCGTCGGCAAGACCGTCGGCATCACCGGCGCGACCTGGCTGCTGTCGAAGTTCACCCGTGCCGAGCTCGACGACGAGCTCTCGTGGGTCGACGTCATCGGCCTGTCGATGCTCGCGGGCATCGGCTTCACGGTCTCCCTGCTCATCGGCGAGCTGGCCTTCGGCACCGGCTCCGAGCGTGACGAGCACGTGAAGGTCGGCGTCCTCGTGGGCTCGCTGACCTCGGTCGCGCTGGCGAGCATCGTGCTCAAGGCGCGGGACCGGGTCTACCAGCGGCTCAACGAGCTCGAGACCGTCGACGAGGACCTCGACGGCATCCCCGACGTGTTCCAGGGCGACCGCCGCTAGGTGTTCTGTCCACGCAGGTTGGGCACAAGGTCGGCCGGTGCCGGGCCGACCCGTGGGAGATCCAGCGGCGCCCCGCTGAACCTCACGCCCCGACGCTGAACCTGCACCGGTACCCCGTCAGCCCCAGCGGCGCCCCGCTGAACCTCACCGCGCCGAGGCACCCCTCGGGTCAGGCCTGGCCCTTCAGCGCCCGGGGGATCTCCTTGCCCTGCTTGATCGCGCGCTCGGGCGCCTTGACCTTCTTCACGCTGCGGACGCCGGCGAAGACCATCCCGCCCGCAAGCAGCAGGTAGAGGCCGAAGACGATGAGGAACGCCCAGTGCAGGTCCAGGCCCGAGCCGTTCCAGTGGATGAAGTAGGCCAGCGCGACCGACAGCATGATGATGGCCAGCACCGCGATGAAGGCGGCGGCCGCGAAGAGCCCGACACCCACACCACCGAACTTCGCGCTGATCTTGAGCTCGGACTTCGCGAGCTCGATCTCCTTGCTGATGAGCGTGGAGATGTCACGGCTGGCGTCGGCCACCAGACGCCCGATGGTCGGGTCGGTCTCCTTGACCTCTTCGATGGCCACTGCAACTCCTGGGACTCGGCTCGGGCTGACTGCCCGACCCTAGCGAACACCGGCCCCCTCCCACCCGGCCCTCCCGGGTGACCCGCGCCGGGTGGGTTCCCCGCCGCCGGCCCGAGGGTGCGCGGGGGCGTGGCCGGACGGGGACGCCCGCCGAGGAGCGTGGTTGGGTCTGGCGGCCTCCTCGTGAGGCACGAGCGAGGAGGCCGGTAGCGACGAGGCGGGCGTCCCCGGGAGGCCGCGACCCCGCGCGCCCACCCGCGGACCCTAGGACGCGCAGGCCCCCGTGGAGACCGGCTCCGTGCCCGCCCGACCCTGCTCGGCCGCGGTCTGCACCTGGTCGCGCGTCAGGGCGTAGCCGGTCTCGGCGTCGGTGACCGAGGCCGCGAACACCACGCCGACGACGTCGCCGCGCGGGTTGACGATCGGGCCGCCGGAGTTCCCGGGACGGACGAGGCCACGCAGCGAGAAGACCTCGCGGATCACCGTGCCGGTGCCGTAGATGTTGGGCGAGCGCAGCCGCTGCTCGGCGCGGATGCGGCCGGCGCGCACGTCGTACGGGCCGTCCTCGGGGTAGCCGACGATGACGATCGCGTCCTCGGGGGCGGCGTCGGCGAACTCCAGGACCGGCGCGGTGCCGGTGTCGACCTCGACCACCGCGACGTCGACGTCGGGGTTGTAGTAGACGACCTCGCCCTGCACGGTCTCCTCGCCGACCTGCACCTGCGGGGCGTCGACACCGGCCACCACGTGGGCGTTGGTCATGACCCGGTCGGGCGCGTAGACGAAGCCGCTGCCCTCGATGCCGGAGCCGCAGCGGTTGGTGCCGCGGATCTTCAGCACGCTGGGCCGGACCGCCTCCACGGCCGGACGGCGCAGCACCCGCTCGTTGCCGGGGGCCACCTGGACGATCCGCTCGGGGGCGAACGGCTCGAGGTAGCGGGGGAAGAAGCCGGTGCCGACGACGCCGTTGAAGGCCTGCAGGAGGCTGTCCGCGGAGGTCGGGAGTGCCTGGTCGACCTGGGCGAGCACGGTGGAGGAGCGCACCAGCGGGGTGATGCCGGCGATCCGGGAGCCGGAGACCGCCACGCCCAGGGCCCAGGCGACCAGCAGGACCGCCGCGGCGCTCAGCGCGGCACCACCGACCGCGTCGAGGGCGCGCACGGGCTGCCAGGTGATGCGCGCGCGCAGCCTGGCCCCGACGTACTGGAAGAGGGCCTGGCCCAGCGAGGCCGCGACGATCACGATGAACAGCGCGCCCAGCGAGACCAGCAGGGAGGGGTCGGCGTCGCCGAGCGCGATCGGTGCCAGCCAGATGCCGAGCAGTCCGCCGAGCAGCAGGCCGGCGGTGGCGGCGGCACCGGTGATGAAGCCCTGCCAGTAGCCCGACAGCGCGTAGGCCAGCACCAGCAGCAGGAGCAGCCAGTCGAGCAGGTTCATCAGAGGTCCTCCTCGATGTCGAGCATCTTGGCGGCCTCGGAGACCCGGTGGTCGGCGGAGAGCATGTAGTCGGGCAGGTCCTGGATGCGGGTCTCGTCCCACGGCCGGGTCCAGCCGAGGTAGTCGAAGAGGCGGGCGATGATGCCGCCGGTGAAGCCCCAGAGGATGACGTCCTTGTCCGGGCCGATGAGGAAGCCGGGGCTCTGGTAGCCCTTCGGGTGCCGCACGGTCACGCGGTGCTCGGGGTCGAGCAGCTCGGCGATCGGCGCGTGGTGGATGGCGTGCACCTCCGCCCGCGACGCGATGTGCACCCCCGACCGTTCGGCCCACCAGCCCAGGACCGGGGTGACGGCGAAGTTCGAGGGCGGCAGCCACAGCTCCGGCAGCCGGCCGAAGATCGTCACCTCGGCCGGGTCGAGCCCGACCTCCTCCTCGGCCTCGCGCAGCGCCGCCTCCTCGACGCTCTCGCCCGGGTCCAGCGAGCCGCCCGGGAAGGAGACCTGGCCGGGGTGGCTGCGCATGTCGTGGGCGCGCTCGGTGAGCAGCAGCTCGCCGCCGTGCTCCCCCTCACCGAAGAGCATGAGGACCGCGCCAGGGCGGGCCGAACCGTCCTCGGGCGGGGTGAACCGCGTCAGGTCGAGGGCGTCGATCGCCTCGGCGCCCTCCTTGACCGGCAGCAGCCAGTCAGGGAGTCGTACGTCGCTCACAGGCTCACTCCCAGGTGCGTCTCGACCAGGTCCTCGAGCTCCTCGACCGACTCCAGCTCGACGGGCAGCACGCGCGCGATCGTGCCGTCCTCGGCCACCAGGACCGTGGAGGGCAGCGCGGTCACGCGGAGCGGGTCCGCCTGCACGACGCCCTCGGGGTCGGCGACCGACGGGTAGGTGACGCCGCGCTCGGCGAGCTGCTCCATCGCCAGGCCGGTGTTGGGGTCCTGGAAGTCGATCCCGAGGACCGGCACGGTCTCGCCGTGCTCCTCGTGGAAGGCCTGCAGCACCGGCATCTCGCGGCGGCACGGGCCGCACCAGGACGCCCACACGTTGACCACCATCGGCCCGCGCAGGCTCGACAGGTCGATGTCCGGGCCGCCGCCGAAGCACGGCAGCACAACCTCGGGCAGGCCACCCTCGACGGGATCGCCCGTCCCGGGCACGCAGTCCTCGATGCCGGCCGCCTCCTTGGCCTCGCGCAGCTCGGCGGTGTCGACGTCGATGGCGGGCGGATTGGGCACGAACGACGCCTCGCCGTCGGAGCAGCCCGCGAGCACGAGGGCCGCGCCCGCGACGGCGAGCGCCCGGGCCACCCGGCGCCTCACGCGCGCCCCTCGGTGCGCACGAGCTTCGCCGCGGCCACGGGGTCCGTCGGCCCCGCGCCGTACGCCGGGCAGAGGCGGGCGACCGGGCAGGCACCACACGCGGGCTTCTGCGCGTGGCATCGTCGCCGGCCGTGCCAGATGAGCCGGTGGCTGAGCATCGTCCAGTCCTTGCGGGGGAACAGCGCCCCCACCGCGTGCTCGACCTTGACCGGGTCGGTCTCCTCGGTCCAGCCGAACCGACGCGCGAGCCGGCCGAAGTGGGTGTCGACGGTGATGCCCGGGACGTCGAAGGCGTTGCCGAGCACGACGTTGGCGGTCTTGCGGCCCACGCCTGGCAGCTTCACGAGCTCGGCCAGCCTCGGCGGCACCTGGCCCTCGTGGTGCTCGACGAGGTGGGCGGAGAGCTTGAGCAGCGACTCGGTCTTGGCCCGGAAGAAGCCGAGCGGGCCGACGATCCCCTCGAGGGTCTCGCGGTCCGCGGCGGCCATGGCCCGGGCGTCGGGGTAGGCCGCGAAGAGGGTGGGACGCACGGCGTTGACGCGCTTGTCTGTCGTCTGGGCGCTCAGCACGGTGACGACGAGCAGCTGGAACGGGTCGTCGAAGTCGAGCTCGCAGTGCGCGTCGGGGTAGGTCTCGGCCAGCACGCGGTGGATGCGACGGGCCCGCCGGGTCAGGGCGAGGGGGGACTCCGGCGCGGGCACAGCGCAACCCTACGAGACGGGTGCGACAGCCGGCTCGTGCGCCGTGACCGACCGCTGCTCACCGCGCTCCGGACCCCGGAACCCCTACGCGAGCAGGAACTTTGCCGGAAGGACCGCCACGCGGGTGGCGCCCCCGATGGTGCTTGTGATGAATTGCACTCGATAGGATCGTCACACGCAGACGTGCGTCGCGGGCCGCCCTGGTCCTCGCCGCTCCCCAAGGAGGTCCCGTGGACAACGACGTGCTCCGCCAGGCACCGCTCTTCAGCGCGCTCGACGACGAGGCGGCCTCGGCGCTGCGCGGCTCGATGAGCGAGAACCGGCTGCGCCGCGGCGACGTGCTCTTCCACGAGGGCGACTCCGGCGACAAGCTCTACGTCGTCCTCGACGGCAAGGTGAAGCTCGGCCGCACCTCCTCCGACGGTCGCGAGAACCTCCTGGCGATCCTCGGCCCCGGGCAGATGTTCGGCGAGCTCTCGCTCTTCGACCCGGGCCCGCGCTCGGCCACGGTCACCGCGGTCACCGATTGCTCCTTCGCCTCGCTGTCCCACGAGGACCTCCTGCGCTGGCTCGAGGGCCGCCCGGTCGTCGCCCGCGGCCTGCTCGCCCAGCTCGCCGGCCGGCTGCGCAAGGCCAACGACGTCGTGGCCGATCTGGTCTTCTCCGACGTCCCCGGCCGCGTCGCCAAGGCCTTGCTCGACCTGGCCGACCGCTTCGGCCGCACCGCCGACGACGGCGTCCACGTGCACCACGACCTCACGCAGGAGGAGCTCGCCCAGCTGGTCGGCGCCTCCCGCGAGACCGTCAACAAGGCGCTCGCCGACTTCGCCTCGCGCGGCTGGCTGCGCCTGGAGCCCCGCTCGGTCGTGATCATGGACGTCGAGCGGCTCAGCCGCCGCGCCCGCTGAGCCGGAGGACGCACCCGGTGGACTCGGACACCACTGCTCGTCGCATCCCGCGCGACTACCCGCCGTTCCTCTACATCCCCTGTCTCGCGCACGTGCGCGAGGCCGCGGGAGCCGAGGCGGTTTACCGCACGACGAAGGACGGCCGCACCGCCCTGCTCGTCTACTCAGCGCTCGACAGGCTGCACGCTTGCTGCGGCGAGGACCAGCCGTGGTTCGGACTGCCGACCCATGAGCTCCAACGTCTCTACGACGTCCGACCGTTCGACGTCGTCTACACCGATGTCTACGTCCCCGAGGAGCGGCGCGAGCCCGGTCCTCAGAGGCAGCCGCGGTGATCGCCGCCGAGGGTGGGGGCGGCACGGCCCCGTCGAGCCTGGTCGTCGATCCCGCCACGCTGACGCGGGTCGCGACCGGCCTGGGCACCGGCGCGGGCGAGCTCGACGCCTGCGGGAGCACGCGCCCCACCGCGAGTGGCACCGGACAGGCCGAGCCGCTGCTGCTGATGATCCTGGCAGCCGCGAGCGAGGCCGGGGCGAGGCTCTCCTACGAGTCCCGGGTCCTGGCCGCAGCGGTCGAGGACTGCAACGTCGCGGTGCAGGACACCGACGCCGTCGCCGCGGCCTCCTTCCTCGTCCAGGGGCTCAGGTCGTGAGCGATCTCGACACCGAGATCGAGGGCAGCAGCGCGGCGATCCGCTCCGTTGCCACCTGGCTCCGCTCCGACCTCGGCACCGGCTTCTCCGACCTCGGCGACACCGTGGCCGCCCAGCGCTCGGCTGCGCGGGGAGACTGGGAGGGCGAGGCCGCCACGGCGTTCGCTTCCCGTGCGGCCACTCTCGCCACCGCAGCCGATGAGGGCGCGCAGATCAGCGCTGCCGTCGCAGTCGACCTCGAGGCGCTTGCCACCGCGATGGAGAAAGCACAGGAGGAGATGGCCACTGTCCGCTCCCTCGCCATGAGCGCCGAACTGACAGTCGACGGCTTCTTCGTCCGACATCCGGGCCCGGGGCCGTCCGGGTCGAGACCCGGACCCGACGCCACACCTGCCCAAGCGGACGCTTGGGATGAGAGCGTGCGCCAGCACGAGCAGCGGGTGCGAACCTGGAACCGCTGTGTCGAGGACGCGAATGGCACGTGGAACAGGTGGCAGGCCGCGCTCGACGCGGCTGGCGCGGCTTGGGCACGTCATGACACGAGGTACGTCAACATCGCGGCCGCGCTCCTGTCAGCTGGCGTCCAGCTCGAGCTCATCCGACGTACGACGCCCATCCTCGTCGCCGAGGTCGACTCCATGCTCACGCGGGCGGCCGAGCTGCGCGTGCACGCCGATGCCCTCTACACCCCTGACGGCCGAGTACTCGACCGGAACCACTTCTACGACCTGCTCGACGAAGCGGACCGTCTCGACGACGCCCACCCCGCCGCCCGTGCGGGACTCCCCAACTGGGAGCTGCCGCGCGGACTCACTCGGGGGCTGTGGGTGCTCGACGTCGCGGCAGCCGGGTTCGGCATCTACTCGGACTGGGACGAGGAGGGGCCGACGCAGGCCATCGTCTCCAACGCCGTCCCCGCGACGGCCTCGATCGCCTCGGGTGTGCTAGCCGGCGCAGCAGCAGGCGCGGCTATCGGCACCCTCGTTCCGTTACCGGGAGTCGGGACGGCCGCTGGGGTCGTCGTCGGTGCTGGTGTAGGGCTCGTGGTCGGCTCGTTCACGTCCGGAGCCGTCGACAGCCTTTTCGAGTCCGGCGCCGACAGTCTGGGCGACTGGGGAGGCGCCGTCTCCGACGGGTTGGGCGAGCTCGGCGACACTGTCGGCAGCGTCGGAGATGGGGTAGGCGAGGTCTTTGACGCGATCTTCTGAAGGCCTTTCCACCCCTCGAACGGCGGGCGTTCTCTTCACGGCCGCGATCACGGGGGTGATCTGCGCAGGAGCCCTCTGGGCTGCCGCCACCGGGCAGCAGGACCGGACAGGCATGCTCGTCCTGGCGCTCTTCACCGGGTCGGTGTCACTCATGATGCTGGCCAGCCTCCGGGGCTACATGGACCCCTGGTCGGTCGCTGAGCTCGACGGCCACCCGGCCTGGCGACTGCGACTAGGGCCCACGCGCTTCCTCACGGTCGCTGTCGCCCTCGTCCTGGTCGCGACAGCCCTGGGTATCGGGCTCGGCGCCCTGAGCATCGCGGAGCAGTCCGCCGTCGGCGGCGTCATCGTGGGCGCCCTGGCGCTGGGCTTCCTGCTGCTCGCCGAGGAGATGGGGCGGGTCGCCGCGCGGGCACCGGCCCTGCTCATCGGGATCGACCGGCTGCGTCACGAAGGCGCCGGCATCGAGGTCGAGCTGGCCTGGGACGACGTGTCCTTCATCGACTACGTCCACCGGCGCTCCCGCTGGGCCAGTGTGCGCATCGGCGCCGCTCGCGACGCCACCACCCACCGCGCCCGCAAGAGGTTCTCCCTGCTCCCGCTCGACCACGTGCCCGAGGAGCCGGGGATCGAGGTCCGTCTCACGCTGCTCCAGGACCCCGCCGCCATCATGCGGCTGCTCCGGGACCTGCACATCGGCGACCGACCCACCCGCGAGGCGCTCATCCCCCGCGGCACTCCTGACCTCCCGATCAGGTGACCCCATTCCGACCCCCGTCTGCGTCTGACGGGGCGTGAGGGTGGGGCGGTGAGCAACGACCGGGCGGGCTTCGAGGCGTTCGTGGGCGCCCGCACGCCCGCGCTGACGCGCACGGCGTACCTCCTCACCGCGGACGCTCACCTCGCCGAGGACCTCGTGCAGTCCGCGCTGCTCAAGGCCGCCGAGCACTGGGGCCGCATCCACACCTCGGCGGAGGCCTACGTCCGCCGCACGATGTACCACCGCCAGGTCTCCTGGTGGCGACGTCGTGGCGACGTGCGCGAGCACAGCATCGAGGGGTACGACGCGGCGCACCGTGCCCCCGACCCCGACGTCGCCCTCAGCGTCCGCGAGGCGCTGGCGCTGCTGACCACGCGCCAGCGCACCGTGCTGGTGCTGCGCTTCTTCGAGGACCTCACCGAGCAGCAGGTCGCCGACGAGCTCGGCATCAGCCGCGGCTCGGTGAAGTCCACCACCCGTCAGGCGCTGGAGCGCCTGCGTCGTACGTCGCCGCACCTGGCCGAGCTCGTGGAGGACCCAGCATGAGCCCCGAGAACTCCCTGCGTGACCTGCTCGAGCGCGAGGCCGCTGCCGCCCCGCACGTCGTCGTCGCACCGGACACCTGGCGGCGCGGCCGTCGCCGCCGCGGGCTCAAGGCCGGTGCCGCGGTGGCCGCCACGGCGGCCGTCGTCGTCGGGATCTCCGTCGGTCCGGGTCTCCTCTCCGACCCGAACGTCCAGCTGCGGCCGGCCGGCCCGACCAGCGACCTGGGCCTCCCCGACCATCTCCATGCGCCTCCAGAGCGGATGTCGGACGTCGACACCGAGTTCGGTGGCTGGGTCCGCGACGAGGTGCTGCGCGGCGCCGAGCTGGCCGTCGGCCCTGCTGCGGCGGCCTGGGTGACCCCCGGCGGGTTGCCCGTCGTCGTCGACGCGGAGACCGGAGAGCACCACCTCCTGGACCTACCGGACGTGGTGTCGGCCGACCTGGAGGCGCGGTCGTTCGCCGGTGCCGACTGGCTGCCGCTGGCGCTCTCGCCCGACGGCGCCCGGCTCGCCTACGGCACGGCACGGTTCGGTCGGGACGGGGTGATCACCGGCATCCGGGTCCTCGACCTGACCACCGGCGAGGGCGAGTGGCGCCGTGAGCTGGCGGGTGGCGCCGGGATCGTCGTGACCGAGCTGTCCTGGTCCCCATCCGGCACGTGGGTCGGCTGGCAGGGGCGGCAGACGCGGGAGTGGACCGGGTCGTCGATCGGAGGCTCGCTGCCGGTGGCCGGGGTCGTCGAGGCAGACGTCGACGGACCCGTCATCGGCGTGGGCGGGGGTGGCGCGGTCCTCGCCCGGAACGACGCGTCGGCGTACGTCGTCGAACCCGGCTCGATCGAGACCCTGACGGCCTGTCCGCCGAACAACCGCGCAGGTGCGATCTGCGCCCCTGCGGCGCGGGGCTGGACCTCAGTGGGCGTGGACCTCTCGCCCGGCGCAGTGCTCTCGCCCGACGGATCGACCGCAGCCCTCAGCGTCTACGACGGCTACGACCTCGTCACGCTCGACCTGCGCACTCGCGAGGTGACGGTCGGCGCCGAGGGGATGCCCGACCCCGGACCGTGGCACGTCGATGCCCTCGGATGGATCGACGACGAGCACGTGCTGGTGCTCCGCGACGACGACGAGGGCTCGGACGGGACGCTGTCGGTCGTTCCCGTCGACCCCGAGGCCGGCGCGAGCGTCGACGTCGGGACCGTCGACTCCGCCGTCGGACGACCCAGCGTCGCGATCGACCTGGTCACCCTCGACCGGCCGACGGTCGAGCGCCCCGACCCCGACTGGCCTTGGAGCGAGGAGCGGTGGGTGGCGACGCTCGGTGGCGGAGCACTGCTCGTGCTCCTGCTGCTGGGTCTCGGGCTGCTGCTCCGACGACGCGCGTAGCCAGACGGTCACAACAGGCCTGTCCCCCGCTCGGCCAGGCGTGGAGGACCCGGCCGTGGTCCCGCTGTGACCGTCTGGGTACGACGGTTCGCTCAGCGACCCCGCAAGTAGGCCAGCTGCGCGCGGACGGAGAGCTCGGCGGCGCCCCACAGGACGGGGTCGACGTCGGCGTACACGACCTCGACGACGCGGCGTGGGAGGTCCTCCTCCGACAACGCCTCGTCCTCGAGCTGGCCCAGGGCGGCCTGGACCTGGTCGAGCCGGGCCTGGCGATGGTCGCGGTAGTAGGTGAGCGCCGTCAGGGCGTCGCTGATCACCGGGCCGTGGCCGGGCCAGACCGCGGTGGCCTCCTCGCGCTCGGCGAGGGCGTGCAGCCGGTCGAGGGAGTCGAGGTAGGCGCCGAGCTGGCCGTCGGGGTGCGCGACCACGGTGGTGCCGCGGCCCAGGACCGTGTCACCGGTCAGCACGACCCGGTCGGCGGGCAGCACGAAAGACAGCGAGTCGGCGGTGTGGCCGGGCGTGCCGACGACGTGCACCTCGAGGCCGTCGACCTCGACCACGTCGCCGTCGGCGAGGCCCTCGGAGCCCAGGCGGTACCCCGGGTCCAGGGCGCGTACGCCGCAGCCGACCGCCTCCGCGAACTCCCGGGCGGCCTCGGAGTGGTCTGCGTGGTGGTGCGTGAGGAGCACGGCACCGACGTTGCCCCGGCCCCCGGCCGCCTCGGCGAGGGCGGCGAGGTGCCCGGGGTCCGAGGGCCCCGGGTCGACGACGACCGAGCGCCGCCCGCCGGGCTCGCGCAGCACCCAGGAGTTGGTGCCGTCCAGCGTCATGATGTTCGGGTTCGGGGCGAGCACGCAGCGGCCCCGCTCCCCGAAGGACCCGCCGGCCCAGGCGCCCTCGCTCATCCGCGACTCACGACCGCCGCGCGGCCAGCACCGGCCGCAACCGGTCGGGCATCGACAGCGTCCAGCCGTCGTCGAGCGGCTCGACCGAGGGGCAGAACATCTCCAACCGTCGGTCCGTGGCGGCCGCGAGGACCGCGTCGGTGTCGGCGTACGTGCCGACCTCCATGGAGACCAGGTAGGTCGGCGGCATCATCGCCAGGCCGCCGGAGTCGGCCTCGTCGGCGGCCACCGCCGCGGGCAGCCACGTGACCGAGGACGACTCCGAGGACACGTCGCGGGTCAGCTGCCCCTCGGGCAGCCGGGCGACGAAGAACCACGTGCGGTAGCGCTTGGGCTCGAAGACCGGCGTCAGCCAGGCGTCCCAGGCGCCGAGCAGGTCGGTGCGCAGCACCAGCCCGCGGCGGTCCAGGACCTCGGTCAGCGAGATCTCGCGGCCCTCGAGGGCGACCCGGTCGGCCTCCCAGTCCTCGCCGCTGGTGTCGGCGACGACGTCGTCGGGCGAGGTGCCGGCCAGCAGGACACCGGACTCCTCGAAGGTCTCGCGCACGGCGGCACAGACCAGGGCCCGCGCCTCCGACTCCGAGCACCCCAGGCGCTCGGCCCAGACGGCCGCCGGCGGTCCGGCCCAGTGCTCGTCCTCGAGCTCCACGTCGCGCGGGTCCACCCCGCCGCCGGGGAAGACCGCCATGCCGCCGGCGAAGTCCATGGAGAGCTGGCGACGCAGGTAGTAGGCCTCGGGACCGGCCGGGGAGTCGCGCAGCAGGATCACGGTCGCCGCGTCGCGCGGCTCGACCGCGGTGCGGGTGCCGTCGTCGTACTCCCGGGCCACGTCCACGACCGCCTCCGGCAGCGGGACGGGCGGCAGCGGGATCCTCACGCCGAGCCGTCCGCGACCTCGACCAGCAGCTCGACCTCGACGGGCGCGTCGAGCGGCAGGACCGGCACGCCGACGGCCGAGCGCGCGTGCACGCCCGCCTCGCCGAAGACCTGGCCGAGCAGCTCCGAGGCACCGTTGGCGACACCGGGCTGGCCGGTGAAGTCGGGGGTGGAGGCCACGAACGCCACGACCTTCACGACCCGGCGGACCCGGGACAGCTCGCCGACCTCGGCCTTGATCGCCGCGATCGCGTTGAGCACGCACTGCTGGGCGCAGGCGTAGGCCTCCTCGGCGGTGACCTCGCCACCGACCTTGCCGCTGATGATCAGCTCACCGGAGCGCACCGGCAACTGGCCGGAGGTGTAGACGTGGTTGCCCGAGCGGACCGCCGGGACGTACGCCGCGACCGGCTTCGCCACCTCGGGGACGGCCAGCCCCAGCTCGGCCAGCCGCTCCTCCGGGGTCATCGCCCCGGTCACGCTCCGCCCGATCCCTGGGAAGGCCGCTTCAAGAAAGCGATCAGCCCGCCCTGGGCGTTGGTCTGGATGGTCACCAGCTCCCAGCCGTCCTGGCCGAAGTTGTTGAGCATCAGTGCCTCGTTGTGGAGCGGAATCGGCGCCACCTGGTACTCCCACGTCGTCATGGTGGTGACCCTACTCACCACGGCGACCGCCTCGACAGGGCCCGGACCCACGACGGCCGGCACCGGGGACCGGTGCCGGCCGTCGTACGCCGAGGTGTGCTGCGCCGGGTCAGCGCTGCGTGGGGACCGTCGGGTCCTTGCGCAGCTCCTCGGTGACCTCGTCTGCCACCTGCTGGGCGAACCACTGGCGACGGCGCTTCTGGTACCACCGGTGCTCGGCGAGCAGCGCCTTCGTGGTGGCCACGACCATCAGCACCATCACGATGCTGAACGGCAGCGCCACCAGGATCGACATGGTCTGCAGCGCCGCGAGCCCGCCGGCCCCGACGACGAGGAGCACGATCGCGACCGCGCCCTCCATCACAGCCCAGAAGGCACGGCTCCACCGCGGCGGGTCCAGGTCGCCGCCCTCGGCCAGCATGTCGACCACGAACGAGCCCGAGTCGGAGCTGGTCACGAAGAAGACCACGATGAGCACCAGCGCGGCGACGCTGAGGATGGTGCCGAAGGGCAGGCCGGAGAGCAGCTCGAAGAGCGCGGTGTCGGTGTTGACCGCGCCGTCGACGACCAGCCCGCCCTCGCCGAACATCTCGCGGTACAGCGCGGAACCGCCGAGGACCGAGAACCACAGGAAGGTCACCAGGGTCGGCACGAGCATCACGCCGAGCACGAACTGGCGCACCGTGCGACCGCGGGAGATGCGGGCGATGAAGACCCCGACGAACGGCGCCCAGCTCATCCACCAGCCCCAGTAGTAGGTGGTCCAGCCCGACAGCCACGAGGCCCCGTCCTCGCCCTGGAAGGGCCGCACGTTGAAGGACATCCGCAGGAAGTTCTGCAGGTAGGACCCGATCTGGGTGACGAAGTCGCTCAGCAGGAAGACCGTGGGCCCGAGCACGAGCACGAGGAGCAGGAAGACGCCGGCCAGTCCCATGTTGAGGTTGGACAGCAGCTTGATGCCCTTGTCGACGCCGGAGAGGACCGAGGCCAGGGCGATGGCGGTGATGGCGACGACCAGCACGACCAGGAGCGGCGTGCCGGCCTCGTCGACGACGCCCAGGAAGGACAGGCCGGACCCGAGCTGGGTCACGCCGAAGCCGAGCGAGGTGGCGACGCCGAAGAGCGTGCCGAGGATGGCGATGATGTCGACGACGTCGCCCCAGAAGCCGAGGATGCGCTTGCCGAAGAGCGGCTCCAGCGCGTAGCGGATCGAGATCGGCCGACCCTTGCGGTGCACGGCGTACGCGATGGCCAGGCCGACCACGACGTAGATCGCCCAGGCGTGCAGGCCCCAGTGCAGGAAGGTCGTGTCCAGCGCGGTGCGCGCCGTGGTGGCGGCGTCACCGGCGGCCGAGCCCGGTGGCGGGGCGGCGTAGTGGTTCAGCGGCTCGGCGACGCCCCAGTAGACGAGGCCGATGCCCATGCCGGCGGCGAAGAGCATCGCGAACCACGAGCCGAGCCCGAACTCCGGGTCCTCGTCGTCCTTGCCGAGCACGATGTCGCCCATCGGGGACAACGCCGCCCAGAGGGCGAAGCCGACGAAGCCGGTCACGACGGCGACGTAGAACCAGCCGAGGTCCTGCACCACGGTCTCGTTGGCCTTCGTCAGCAGCTCCGACATGCCCGTGGGGAAGGTCGCGGCCAGGGCCACGAACAACAGCAGCAGCACCGCGGAGGGGATGAACACCCGCGGCGCCGCCATCCGGAACCGGCCGGGACCACCACCTGGGCCCGAGCCGGGCGGCGCGTCGGGGCCGTCCGGGCTGTCGCTGGAGCGGGGGGATGGTGCGGTGGTGGTCATGACGTCTCCTGTGGGGGTGTCGTACAGGCCGTCGGGGATCGTGCCCGCTGTCGCGCGGCGCACACGTGGGCTGCACCACCCCTCCAGGTGGGTGGCTAGGGTTCGCTCGTGAGCAGCGACTGGCCGCGCGTGCGGCTGCACGTGGTCACGGGCAAGGGCGGCACGGGCAAGACGACCGTGGCCGCGTCCCTCGCCCTGGCCCTGGCCTCCCACGGCAAGAACGTCCTGGTCTGCGAGGTCGAGGGCCGCCAGGGCCTGGCGCGGATGTTCGACGTCGACCCCCTGCCGTACGCCGAGACGCGGATCGCCACGGGCCTCCGGGGCCCCGACGGGAAGCCGCCGGGCACCGTCCACGCGCTGCACATCGACCCGGAGTCCGCGCTGCTGGAGTACCTCGCGATGTACTACCGCCTCGGCCGCGCCGGGAAGGCGCTGGACCGCTTCGGGGTCGTCGAGTTCGCCACGACCATCGCCCCCGGCGTCCGCGACGTGCTGCTCACCGGCAAGGTCTTCGAGGCGGTGCAGCGCAACAGCCGCAACAAGGGCGCCATCGAGTACGACGCGGTCGTGCTCGACGCGCCGCCGACCGGCCGGATCGTGCAGTTCCTCAACGTCAGCGACGAGCTCGCCGGGCTGGCCAAGGTCGGCCCGATCAAGTCGCAGGCCGACACGATGATGACGCTCTTCCGCTCCCCCCGCACCGCCGTGCACCTGGTGACCGTGCTGGAGGAGATGCCCGTGCAGGAGACCGCCGACGGCATCGCCGAGCTGCGCGCCGCCGGGCTGCCCGTGGGCGGGGTGGTGGTCAACCTGGTCCGCCCCCGCGCGCTCCCGGACGAGACCCTCGCGCTCGCGGGTGCGGGGAAGCTGGACAAGGAGGCCGTCCGGGCCGACCTGGAGCGGGTCGGCTTGAGCACGACCAAGGCGCTGGTCGACGGTCTGGCCGCAGAGGCGCGCGACCACGCCGAGCGACGGGCGCTCGAGGAGTCCCAGCGGGCCCTCGTGCAGCAGATGGGCGTGCCGACGTACGAGCTGGAGCGGCTGGCGGGCGGCATCGACATGGGTGCGCTCTACGACCTCGCCGCGACGATGCGCGACCAGGGGCTGGCATGAGCACGACGCAGGGAGCCGGCCGCGCGACGACCCGCGCGACGACCCGCGCGACGACCCGGGGCAAGGGCCGGGTGGGCCCCCTGGCCGCCCACCCCGGCACGACCACCCGCCTGGACGTGGACGCCCTCATCGACGACCCCGCCACCGGCATCATCGTGTGCTGCGGCTCCGGCGGCGTCGGCAAGACCACGACCTCCGCGGCGCTGGCGCTGCGCGCGGCCGAGCGCGGCCGCAAGGTCGTCGTCCTCACCATCGACCCCGCCCGCCGGCTGGCGCAGTCGATGGGCATCGAGGCCCTCGACAACACCCCGCGCCCGGTGGCCGGGATCGACCCGGCCGCCGGCGGCAGCCTGGACGCGATGATGCTGGACATGAAGTCGACCTTCGACGAGGTCGTCCTCAGCCAGGCCTCGCCCGAGAAGGCCAAGCAGATCCTCGAGAACCCCTTCTACATCGTGCTCTCGACCTCCTTCGCCGGGACGCAGGAGTACATGGCGATGGAGAAGCTGGGGCAGATCCACGCCGACGCCCAGGAGCGCGGCACCTACGACCTGATCGTCGTCGACACCCCGCCCTCGCGCTCGGCGCTGGACTTCCTCGATGCACCCGAGCGGCTCTCCAGCTTCCTCGACGGCCGCTTCATCCGACTGATGCTCGCGCCCGCCAAGGGTCCGGCCCGGCTGATGACCGCCGGCCTCGGCCTCGTCACCGGGGCGCTGACCAAGGTGCTCGGGGCCCAGGTGCTGACCGACCTGCAGACCTTCGTCGCGGCGATCGACACCGTCTTCGGCGGGTTCCGCGTGCGCGCGCAGAAGACCTACGCGCTGCTGCAGGACCCGTCCACGGCGTTCGTCGTCGTGGCCGCGCCCGAGCCGGACGCGCTGCGCGAGGCGGCGTACTTCGTCGAGCGGCTCGAGGGCGACCGGATGCCCCTGGCCGGGCTCGTGGTCAACCGCGCCAGCCCGCAGCCGCGCGGGAAGCTGTCGGCCGAGGAGGCCAGCGCCGCCGTGCAGCGGCTCGAGGCCGCCGGGGACGCGCCCGCGGACGGGCCGGGTGACCCCACGCTGACGGCCGGGCTGCTGCGACTGCACGCGGACCGGATGACGACGCTGGCGCGCGAGGCGCAGCTGCGGGCGCGCTTCGAGGCCGGGCACCCCGGTGTCCCCACCGCGGTGGTGCCCGCGCTGGCCAGCGACGTGCACGACCTCGGCGGGCTGCGCCGGGTCGGCGAGCTGCTCGCCGACGGCTGAGCGACGCCCGCGGACCGGCCGCTGGTCACGGACGCACTGCACCCGCACCCGCTCCACGGCGTACGCCGGTGGGCGGGTCGGGCAGGGACCCGGCTCAGGCCGGGTGCGAGACCTTCTCGGTCGCGGCGGTCGTCTGCGTCCCGGTGCGGGCGCTCTCCAGGACCTGGCGCCACGAGGCGGTCGGCCGACGACGCAGCAGCGCGCGGCGCTCCCGCTCGGTCATGCCGCCCCAGACGCCCCACTCGATCTGGTTGTCGAGCGCCTCGGCGAGGCACTCGGTGCGCACCGGGCAGCCCTGGCAGACCTGCTTGGCCTTGTTCTGCTCCGCTCCCCGGACGAACAGCTGATCCGGCGACGCCGACTTGCACGCGGCGCGCGGAGTCCAGTCCTCAACCCACATGATGTCCCCACATCTGTCGAGGAGCAGGTAACGCGTCCCCATGACGCCTGCCCCCATGTCCCTGCCACAAAGTTAAGGGCCACGGCTGTGTGGGGGCAGACACGTTCAGCCCAATGCGCATGGTCCGAAATGACTAGTCCGGGGTGCCCCGCACCGATCCGGGGTGTAAAGGGCCCTCCCGTACGCTGGGGGCCATGTCGGACCCTCGCACGACCTCCCGCGTCCTCTCCCACCTCGGGGTGATGGTCGTGGTCTCGGCGGTCCTGGGCGTCCTCGTCGCCGGCCTGGCCATCCCCTTCGCCGGCGTGGTCGGCGTGGGGGCGCGCAACGTGGCCGCGACGATGGACAACCTGCCCGAGGAGCTCGAGACCGAGCAGCTGGCCCAGCGCACGACCATCCTCGACGCCGACGGCAACGTCCTGGCGACGCTCTTCGACCAGAACCGGGTCGAGGTGCCGCTCACGCAGGTGTCGCGCAAGATGGTCAAGGCGATCGTGGCCGTGGAGGACGCGCGGTTCTACGAGCACGGCGCCCTGGACATCCAGGGCACGCTGCGGGCCTTCATCACCAACGCCGCCAACTCCGGCACCGTGCAGGGTGGCTCCTCGATCACCCAACAGCTGGTCAAGCAGACCCTCGTCCTCCAGGCCTCCAGCGACGAGGAGCGGGCCGCCGCGCTCGACGACACCTACGCCCGCAAGCTGCGCGAGCTGCGCTACGCGATCGCCCTGGAGAAGGAGCACTCCAAGGACTGGATCCTCGAGCGCTACCTCAACACCGTCTACTTCGGTGACGGCGCCTACGGCATCCAGTCCGCTGCCAAGCACTTCTTCAACACCAACGCCAGCAAGCTCAACCTGCTCCAGTCGGCCACCCTGGCCGGTCTGGTGCGCAACCCCGAGGGCTACGACCCGACCGACAACCCCGACCGCGCCCTGACCCGACGCAACGTCGTCCTCCAGCGTCTGGGCGACGTCGGGATCCTCAACGCCAAGCGGGTCGAGCGGCTCCAGGACAAGCCGCTGGGTCTGGACGTGCAGCGCTTCTCCAACGGCTGTGTCTTCTCCGCGGCCCCGTTCTTCTGTGACTACGTCATCCAGTACCTGCTCAAGGACGACGCGCTCGGGCCCAACAAGAAGTCGCGCCGCCAGCTGCTCAACACCGGCGGCCTGACCATCCGCACCACCCTGGACCTGGACTACCAGCGCGCGGCCGACGCCTCGGTCCGCGAGCGGGTCTACCCCCGCGACACCGCCATCGGTGCGCTCGCGATGGTCGAGCCCGGCACCGGCGAGGTCCGCGCCCTGGCCCAGTCCCGCCCGATGGGCGCGGACCGCGAGGCCGGCCAGACCTACCTCAACTACACCGTGCCGCGGAAGTACGGCGACTCCGGCGGCTTCCAGCCCGGCTCGACGTTCAAGGCGTTCGTCCTGGCGGCGGCGGTGGAGCAGGGCATCCCGCTCAGCACCTCCATCGCCTCGCCCCAGGCCCGGACCTTCCAGCAGAACGAGTTCCCGGTCTGCGACGGGCAGAACTACGCCTCGACGCAGGACTACCCGGTCACCAACTCCACCGGCGAGGGCACCTTCAACCTCTACACCGGCACCCAGCAGTCGGTGAACACCTTCTACATCGCCCTGTCGCAGCAGACCGGTCTGTGCGAGCCCTACAAGCTCGCCAAGCAGATGGGCGTCGTCGGTCTCGACGACCGCGACAAGTGGATGGTGCCCTCCTTCGCCCTCGGCGTCGCGAGCGTGAGCCCGCTGGAGATGGCCGAGGCCTACGCGACCTTCGCCGCGCGCGGCCTGCACTGCACCTCGCGCCCGGTCACCGCGATCGAGGACATGGCGGGCAACACGCTCAAGGAGTACCCCGCCAAGTGCCGCCAGGTGATGCAGAACTCCACCGCTGACGCCGTCAACGACGTGCTCCGCGGCGTCATCGAGGGCGGCTTCGCCAGCGCCTGGGCGCTCGAGCAGCCCTCGGCGGGCAAGACCGGCACCACCCAGGACGGCAAGTCGGTGTGGTTCGTGGGCTACACCCCCAACATGGCCGCGGCCGCGATGATCGCCGGCGCCAACCAGTCCGGCACCCCGGTCAGCCTCACCGGCCAGACGGTCGGACCGAGCTTCATCTCCTCGGCCTCGGGCTCCGGCTTCGCGGCCCCGATCTGGGGCACCGCGATGCGCGCGATCCAGGGCCAGCTGCCCGACACCGCCTTCGTGGCCCCCAGCGCCTCCGACATCGCCGGCGTGCCGACCACCGTCCCGGGGGTCTCCGGGGTGTCCGTGGAGTCGGCCACCCAGCAGCTCGAGGCAGCCGGCTTCACCGTCTCCTACGGCGGCTACGTCGACAGCGCCGTCGCGGAGGGCCTGGTCGCCTACTCCAGCCCGGGCACCGGCGCGATCGTGCCCTCCGGCTCGACCGTGACGATCTACCAGTCCACCGGCCGGGCCCCGCGACCGCAGGGTGGCGGCGGCGGTGGCGGCGGCGGCGACCGTGGTGACGACAGCAGTGGCAACGGCAACGGCAACAACGGCCGGGGCAACGGGAACGGCATCGGCCGGCGCTGACCCCGGCGTCCACTCGGCGCCCGTTCGAGCGTGCGACCGCTGGTCGAGGCGCGAGGAGCGTCAGCGACGAGGCACGAGACCCGGCGCCCCAGCGAGTCGCCCGGGACCGGGCAGGTGCGCTCAGGCGCCGAGCTGGCGGCGTACCTCCGCCGCGACGGCGCCACCGTCGGCGCGACCCTTGACCTGGGGCGTGACCACGCCCATCACCTTGCCCATGGCCTTCATGCCCTCGGCGGCCGCACCCGTCGACTCGATGGCCGCGGCGACGATGTCGGCCACCTCGGCCTCCGTGAGCTGCTCGGGCAGGTAGTCGGCGATGACCGCGGCCTCGGCGCGCTCCTTCTCAGCGCTCTCGGCACGGCCTCCCTCGGCGAAGGCGACCGCGGCCTCGCGACGCTTCTTGGCCTCGGTGGTGAGCACCGCGACGACCTCGTCGTCGGTGAGGACCTTGGCGCTCTTGCCGGCGACCTCGGCGTTGGTCACGGCGGAGAGCACCATGCGCAGCGTCGAGGAGCGCAGCTCGTCGCGCGCCTTCATGGCGGTGGTCAGGTCGGCGCGCAGACGGTCCTTGAGGCTCATGGGCGCCATTGTGGCAGCCTGGCCGGGTGCCGCTCACCCAGGATTCCCCGCTCCCCCGCGCCCTCGCCGGGGTCGCGGTCGGCGGACTCGCCGCGGGCCTGGCGACGACGGCGTACGCCGGGTGGGAGGCGCGGCGCTACGTGCTGCGCGAGCGGACGCTGCCGGTGCTCCCGGTGGGCGCTCGCCCGCTGCGGGTGCTGCACCTGACCGACCTGCACCTCACCCCGGGCCAGCGCGCCAAGCGGGAGTGGCTGGCCGGCCTCGGGACGCTCGCCCCGACGCTCGACCTGGTGGTCGACACCGGGGACAACCTGGCGCATCGCGACGCGGTCCCGGTGGTGCGGGACGCGCTCGGGCCGTTGCTGGACGTCCCGGGCGTCTTCGTCCACGGCAGCAACGACTACTTCGAGCCCAGCTTCCGCAACCCCTTCCGGTACCTGCTGCCCGACGACGGGAAGCGGCACACCGACGTGCCTGCGCTGCCGTGGCGCGAGCTGTCGCGCACCTTCACCGACGCCGGCTGGCTGGACCTCACCAACACCCGCGACCGGCTGCGGGTGGGCGACCTCGACGTCGCGCTCGCCGGGGTCGACGACCCGCACCTGGGCTACGACCGGCTCGAGGACGTCGCCGGACCGGCCGACCGCGGCGCCGACCTGCGCCTGGCGGTCACGCACGCGCCGTACCTGCGGGTGCTCGACGCCTTCGCGCGCGACGGCTACGACGCCGTGCTGGCCGGCCACACCCACGGCGGGCAGGTCTGCCTCCCGGGCGGTCGGGCGCTCACGACCAACTGCGACCTCGAGCCCGCCCGGGCTCGCGGCGTGCACCGCCACCCGGCGGACTCCCGCCCCGGGGACCCCGGCTCGACGTGGATGCACGTCGGTGCCGGGCTGGGCACCTCGCCGTACGCGCGGGTCCGGATCGCCTGCCGCCCCGAGGCCGTCCTGCTGACCCTGGTCCCGATTGGGGAGGGCTGAGCCCGCTCGGCTATGCTCCGACGCGGACCTGCCCCTGAGGCATCTCACCGGGGCGGTCCGATCGGGCTGTGGCGCAGCTTGGTAGCGCGCCTCGTTCGGGACGAGGAGGCCGCAGGTTCAAATCCTGTCAGCCCGACAGCGGGGCCCGGATCCGTCGAGGATCCGGGCCCTCCCTGCTTCCTGCTCCCTTCTCGGGCATCGCACGTCCAGCGCACCCGGAAGCCGCGTCGGCGCGGCCGAGGTGCGTGACATGATCGGGCGCATGGCAGATGACCAGCGTCCTGACGCGCCCTCGCTGGAGGCACCCAGCCTCGGGAAGCTGCTCAAGCGGCGCAAGGGCCGTACGCCGGCCGCGGACCCCGCCCCGCAGCAGCAGACACCCGCGGCCGACCGGGCCGCCGACCCTGCCCCTGACCGGGCCCCTGACCGGGCCCCTGACCGGGCCCCTGACCGGGCCGCTGGCCCTGCCGCGCCGGTCGAGGCGGCCCCTGCCGAGGCCGAGCCCGCGACGCCGCGTGCCGACAGCGCGCCGCCCGCCCCGCCGACTGCCCCGCCGACCCCGCCATCCGCCCAGTCGACTGCCCCGCCCTCTGCCCGGCCGTCTGCTGAGCCGTCCGCCCAGCCGCCCGCGGCAGCCGCGTCCTCGCCCGACGAGGACACCACGGCGCTGCCCCCCGCGGCAGCCGCTCCCCCGGCAGCGGCCGGACCGGTCGTCCCGCCGGCGGCCGCGGTCCCGACTCCCGCCCCTGCCCCGACGCCCGCTCCCGCACCGGCCCCGACGCCGGTCGCTGCCGAGTCGGCCCCCGAGCCCGTGGCCGCCGAGCAGGCCTCCGCACCGACCCGGGCACCCCGGGCCACGCTGACCGTCGACGGACGGGTCGCCACCGGCGTCACCGGGCTCGTGGTCGGTCTGCTCGTCGTCGTCCTGACGGCCGGCTCGCTGGCCCTGTGCGAGAGCGTCCGCGGCGTCTCCAGCTGCGGCGGTGGCCCCGGCTTCCTGCTGCTGGTCCTGGTGATGGCCGGCATGGTCGTCCTGGGCGGCGTCATGCTGCGCCTGGCCCGGGTCCCCGACCCGACCAGCACCAGCTTCCTCGCGGTCGGCCTGCTGGCGGTGCTCTCGCTGCTCTTCCTCGTCGACGTGCTGGAGGAGTGGTGGATGATCATCGTCATCCCGCTGCTCTCGGCCGCGATGTTCCTGCTCTCGCACTGGGTGACCACCCAGGTCGTCGACTCCGACGCCTGACCGAGCGGCCGAACGGGCAGGTCCTTCGTGCAGCGTGCACGAGAGACCTGCCCGTTCGGCGTCCCGGGGTCGGGCACATCGGGTCAGGCCCGGGCGGCCGCCACGAGCTCGGCGATCTGCACCGTGTTGAGGGCGGCGCCCTTGCGCAGGTTGTCGTTGCTGATGAACAGCGCGAGCCCACGACCACCGTCGACGCCCTCGTCGGCACGGATGCGACCGACGTACGACGGGTCCTTGCCGGCGGCCTGGAGCGGGGTCGGGATCTCGCTGAGCTCGACACCGGGAGCCGCGGCGAGCAGCTCGGTGGCGCGCTCGGGGCTGATCGGGCGCTCGAACTCGGCGTTGATCGCCAGCGAGTGGCCGGTGAAGACCGGGACCCGCACGCAGATGCCGGACACCTTGAGGTCCGGCAGGCCGAGGATCTTGCGCGACTCGTTGCGGAGCTTCTGCTCCTCGTCGGTCTCGTTCAGCCCGTCGTCGACCAGGTTGCCCGCGAAGGGCAGCACGTTGTGGGCGATGGTCCGCTTGTAGACGCCGGGCTCGGGGAAGGCCACGGCCTCCCCGTCGTAGGCGAGCTCACGGGCCTTGTCGCCGGCCGCGGCGATGCCGGTGGCGAGCTCCTCGACGCCGGCGATGCCGGAGCCGGAGACGGCCTGGTACGTCGAGGCGATCAACCGGACCAGCCCGGCCTCCTCGTGCAGCGGCTTGAGGACCGGCATCGCGGCCATGGTCGTGCAGTTGGGGTTGGCGATGATGCCGCGCCCGGCCGCGATCACCTCGGCCGCGGCCTCCGGGTTGACCTCGGAGACGACGAGCGGGATCGCGGGGTCCTTGCGGAAGGCCGAGGAGTTGTCGACGACGATGACGCCGGCCTCGACGAAGCGGGGCACGAGGGCGCGCGAGGCGGTGGCGCCGGCGGAGAACAGCGCGATGTCGAGCCCCGTCGGGTCGGCGGTCTCGGCGTCCTCGACGACGACCTCGGTGCCGCGGTAGTCCAGGACCTTCCCGGCCGAGCGCGCCGAGGAGAAGAAGCGGATCTCGGCGACCGGGAAGTCCCGCTCGGCGAGGATCTGGCGCATGGCGACACCGACCTGGCCGGTGGCGCCGACGACGCCGATCCGCAGGCCGGCGTCCGCGGCCGCGCTCATCGGCCGGTCCCGCCGTACACGACCGCCTCGACCTCGTCGGCGTCGAGGTCGAAGGCGGTGTGCGTCGCGCGCACCGCGGTGTCGATCTGGCCCTCGTCGACGATGACGGAGATGCGGATCTCGGAGGTGGAGATCATCTCGATGTTGACGCCCGCGGCGGCGAGGGCGGCGAAGAACTTCGCGGTGATGCCCGGGTGGCTGCGCATGCCGGCGCCGATGAGGGAGACCTTGCCGACGCGGTCGTCGAAGAGCAGCTTGTCGTAGCCGACCTCGTCCTGGATCTTCGCCAGGGCCGCCATCGCGACCTGGCCGTCCTCGCGGGGCAGGGTGAAGGAGATGTCGGTGCGGGCGGTGGCCGCGGCGGAGACGTTCTGCACGACCATGTCGATGTTGACCTCGGACGCGGCCAGCACCTCGAAGATGCGGGCGGCCTCGCCGACCTTGTCGGGCACCCCGACGACGGTGATCTTGGCCTCGGACCGGTCGTGGGCCACGCCCGCGATGATCGCCTGCTCCACGGTGTCTCCTTCTTCAGCGGTGTCGGGGAGGACCCAGGTGCCCTCGATGGTGTCGAACGAGGTGCGCACGTGGATCGGCACGTCGTAGCGGCGCGCGTACTCGACGCAGCGCAGATGCAGGATCTTGGCGCCGGAGGCGGCCATCTCGAGCATCTCCTCGTGGGAGACGCGGTCGAGCTTGCGCGCGGCCGGCACGATCCGCGGATCGGCGGTGAAGACGCCGGCGACGTCGGTGTAGATCTCGCAGACCTCCGCGCCGAGGGCGGCGGCGAGCGCGACCGCAGTGGTGTCGGAGGCGCCGCGGCCGAGCGTCGTGACGTCCTTGGTGTCCTGGGAGACGCCCTGGAAGCCCGCGACGATCGCCACGTGGCCCTCGTCGATGGCGCTCTGGATCCGGCCCGGGGTGATGTCGATGATCTTGGCCTTGCCGTGCACCGAGTCGGTGATCACGCCGGCCTGGGAGCCGGTGAAGGACTGCGCCTCGTGGCCCAGGGAGCTGACGGCCATGGCGAGCAGGGCCATGGAGATCCGCTCGCCCGCGGTGAGCAGCATGTCCAGCTCGCGCGGCGGCGGCAGCGGGGTGACCTGCTCGGCGAGGTCGCGCAGGTCGTCGGTGGTGTCGCCCATCGCCGACACGACCACGACCACCTCGTGGCCCTGCTTCTTGGTGTTGACGATGCGCTGGGCCACCCGCTTGATGCCGTCGGCGTCCGCCACCGACGACCCGCCGTACTTCTGCACGACAATGCCCACTGCTCTGGTCCCCTCGTCCCGTGTGCGGCGCGGTCACCCGTCGCGGGCGCGCCTGGTCGAAGCCCCGAGTCTACCGGCGGGGCCTGGGACGACCCGTCGGACTTTCCTGCCGTGGACGGGGGCGTCCCGGGGCCGGGCTCAGCCCTCGTCGGCGAGCATCTGCTCGGCCGCGACCACCTGGTCGGCGTCGAGGTCGACGTCCACGTCGAGGCGGTCGTGGCTGACCACGGAGAGCAGCGCGTTGAGGGCGGCGCCGGCGAGGTTGCCCCAGCTGGAGACGTAGGAGAACTGCCACCACCACAGCGCCTCGCTGACGTGCCCGGCGCGGTAGTGGCGCAGGCCGGTGTCGAGGTCGGTGGCGATCGCGGTGAGGTCGTCGGAGAGCTGGCTCTCGACCACCTCGGGCACGTAGGGGTCGAAGACGAAGCTGTAGGTGTCGACGTTGTCGAGCATCGAGGCCAGCCGCAGGCGCATCCGGTCCAGGTCGGGCTCGGGACCGACGTCGGGCTGGTACTCGTCGCGAGGCACGAAGTCCTGCTGCGCGCCCAGCCGGGCACCGGCGAGCAGCACCTGGCTGATCTCGAGCAGCAGCAGGGAGATCGCCCGGCCGCCGTCCTCCTCCTCGGCGATCGCGCGCAGGGCCAGCAGGAAGCTGGCGACCTGGTCGGCGATCTGCTGGGCGAACTCCAGCGTGTCGTCGTCGAGGACCGCACCGGGCGCGGCGCCTCCGGCGGTGGTGCTGCTCTCGATGCTCATTCTGCTGCTCGCCTCCCCGCGAACGCGCGGCCCAGGGTCACCTCGTCGGCGTACTCCAGGTCGCCGCCTACGGGCAGTCCACTCGCCAACCGCGTGACGCGCAAGTCCAGCACCTTGAGCATCCGGGTGAGGTACGTCGCCGTGGCCTCGCCCTCGAGATTGGGATCCGTGGCCAGGATGACCTCGGTCACGGCGCCGTCGGCCAGCCGCGTCATGAGCTCGCGCACCCGCAGCTGGTCGGGACCGATGCCGTCGATCGGGCTGATCGCGCCGCCCAGGACGTGGTAGCGACCGCGGTACTCCCGGGTGCGCTCGATCGCCACGACGTCCTTGTACTCCTCGACCACGCACAGCACGCTCGGGTCGCGGCGCGGGTCGCGGCAGATGCGGCACTGCTCGTCCTCGCTGACGTTGCCGCAGATGGTGCAGAACTGCACCTTGGCCTTGACCTGGATGAGCACGTCGGCCAGGCGGCGTACGTCGACGGGGTCGGCCTGCAGCAGGTGGAACGCGATGCGCTGGGCACTCTTGGGACCCACGCCGGGGAGCCGACCGAGCTCGTCGATCAGGTCCTGGACGACACCTTCGTACACGCGGGCCCGCTAGAAGCCGAGGCGGGGCGCCTGGCCCGGCTCCCCACCGCCCGGCTGTCCACCACCCAGCGCGCCACCGAGCATGTCGCCGAGCCCGCCGCCCCCACCGCCGAGACCGCCGGCCAGCGGGCCCAGGGCCTCCCCGGCAGCCGCGTCGGCCTGGGACTTGGCGTCGCGGTAGGCCGCCACGACCATGTCGCCGAGGTCGGCGAGGTCGTCGGCGTCGTTGCCGTCGAAGCCGCCGGCGCGGATGTCGACGCCCACGAGCTCACCGGTGCCGTTGACCCGCACGGTCACGGCGCCACCGGCCACGGTGCCCTCGAGGACCGTCTCGGCCAGGCGCTGCTGGGCCTGGGTCAGCTGCTCCTGCATCTGCTGCGCCTGCTGGAGCAGGGCGTTCATGTCGAGTCCGCCGCCCAGGGCGTCGAAGGGGTTCTGGCTCATCTGGTCACCTCGGGTGGCTGGCGGGTCGGGCTCGGTGGTCGGGGTCCACTCAACACGATGGGTGGGGGCTCACGAGTGGGTGATCTCCTCGATCACCCTGGCGCCGAGCTCGCGGGCCAGCAGCTCCGCCCCGGCGGTGTCGTCGTGGTCGAGGACCTCGTCGTCGGGGTGGGCGTCGGCGTCGGCCGCACGGAGGTCGGGACCCTGCTCGGTGCCGGGCGCGCCCGCGGGTCGGGTCTGCTGGATCGCGCCGCGGGCGGCTGCGATCGAGGAGGCGCCGGCCGGCGGTGCCGCGGGCGCCGCGGGCGTCGCCGGCGTGCCGGGCTCCGGCCCGTCGTCGAGGTCGGCCGGGGGCTCGACCGCCCAGGGCGGCGGCGGCTCGTCGGAGACCGCGGACGAGCCGGGGGCGGCCGGAGCGGCGTCGGGCGCGGGGGGTGCCGGTCGGTCGCTGCCGGCCGCGGAACGCGGGTCGACCGCGGGGGCGGCGGGCGGCGGGGACGGCGGGGGTCCGGCGTCGGGCGAGGCTCCCGGGTCGACGATCGTCTCGATCCGCCAGTCGGTGCCGACCACGTCGATCGCCGCCTGGCGCACGACCTCGGCGCTGCCGTTGCCGTCGAAGGAGTCGCGGGCGCCGGCGTTGGCGAAGCCGAGGGTCAGGGTGCGCTCGTCGACGGCGACGACCTGGGCGTTCTGCGTGAGGTGGATCCAGGTGACCCGGCGACGGAGCTTGGTGGCGTCGACGATGTCGGGCCACAGCCGACGCACCTCCACCAGCGACAGCGCACCGGGGGCGGCCGGCTCCGCGGGGGCAGCTGCGGCCGGGGCGGCCGTGGGCTGCGCGGGCGCGGCACCGGCGAGCGGCGGCACGCCGGTGGCGTCGACCCGCGGGGGCTGTGCGGCGGGGTGCTGGGCCGGCTGCCGGGCCGGGTGGGGCGGGACCGGCTCGGGCTCGGGCGTGGTGGGCCAGCCCTGCGCGGGCGCCGGGGTGGGCGCCGGGGTCGGCACCGGCTCGGGCGCCTGGGCCGCGGGAGCGGGTCGGTCCTGCGCGGGCACGTCCTCGGGGACCTGGGCGGGTCGGACCGGGCGGGCCGGGGCCGAGGGCGCCGCCGCGGCGGGGGCGGCCGGTGCCGGCGTACCGGTGACCGCCATGCGGCGCTCCAGCCGGTCGAGGCGGGCGGCGAGGCCCTCCGTGCCGTGGTCGGCGCCCGGGAGCAGGACCCGGGCGCAGATGAGCTCCAGGAGCAGCCGGGGCGCGGTGGCGCCCCGCATCTCGGTGAGGCCGGCGGCCACGAGGTCGGCGGCGCGGGTGAGGTCGGCCGGGCCGAACCGGGCGGCCTGCGCCACCAGCCGCTCGCCGGCGTCCTCGGAGACGTCGATCAGCCCGGTCGCGGGAGCGTCGGGCACGGCGGCGACGATCACCAGGTCGCGCAGGCGGCGCAGGAGGTCCTCGGTGAAGCGGCGCGGGTCCTGCCCGGTCTCGACGACCTTGTCGACCACGCCGAAGACCGCCGCCCCGTCACCGGCGGCGAAGGCGTCGACGACCTCGTCGAGCAGGCTGTCGGGGGTGTAGCCCAGCAGGCCGGTGGCCAGCGCGTGCGTGACGCCTTCCGGGCCGGCACCACCGAGCAGCTGGTCGAGGACCGAGAGCGTGTCGCGGGCCGAGCCACCGCCGGCGCGCACGACCAGCGGGATCGCGGCCGGCTCGATGGCCACCCCCTCGCGCGCGCAGAGCTCGGAGAGGTAGGACGACAGCAGCCGCGGCGGGATCAGCCGGAACGGGTAGTGGTGGGTGCGGGAGCGGATCGTCCCGATCACCTTGTCGGGCTCGGTCGTGGCGAAGATGAAGCGCAGGTGCGGCGGCGGCTCCTCCACCAGCTTCAGCAGGGCGTTGAAGCCCTGCGGGGAGACCATGTGGGCCTCGTCGATGATGTAGATCTTGTAGCGGCTGCGCACCGGCGCGAAGAACGCCTTCTCCCGCAGGTCGCGCGCGTCGTCGACGCCACCGTGCGAGGCGGCGTCGATCTCGATCACGTCGATCGACCCGGGGCCGCCGCGCGCGAGGTCGCGGCAGGAGTCGCACTCCCCGCACGGGTCGGCCACCGGCGCCTGCTCGCAGTTGAGCGCGCGCGCCAGGATGCGGGCGCTGGTGGTCTTGCCACAGCCGCGGGGGCCGGAGAAGAGGTAGGCGTGGTTGACCCGGTTGTTGGCCAGGGCCGCGCGCAGGGGAGCCGTCACGTGGTCCTGCCCGATGACCTCGTTGAAGGTCTCGGGCCGGTAGCGGCGGTACAGGGCGAGCGGCGACTCCACGTGCAGACCCTAACCACGGCCGCCGACAACGCACCACGGCGGCGGGAGCGGCCTGAGGGACGGCCCGCGGACCGCACCGACCCGGGGCAGCGCGAGCGTCCGGCCCCAGGGACACGAAGGCCCCCCGCGCACCCGACAGAGCTCACTTACCCTTGCTGCCTCTCGGCCCTGGGGGAGTTGGGCGAGGTGCCGCCACGCGGGGGGTTGCCCCGGAGTCTAGGTGAGCGCGCGGAGGGCGGCCAACCCGGCCCGATCGGCCCCACCTCGTACGCCGTCGCGCACCGTCGCGCGCGCTCGACCGCTGCCCGGAGCGCCGTCCGGGCGTGCGGCAGGCGATTTCGTGCGGCGCAGGCCCACCGGTACCCTCCTCGGCGGAGGTATCGCCTAGTGGCCTATGGCGCTCGCTTGGAAAGCGGGTTGGGTTAACAGCCCTCGGGGGTTCGAATCCCCCTACCTCCGCCACACACAGGACGGCGTCGACCGCTAGGTCGGCGCCGTCCTGTGCTTTCCAGAGCATCCACCACTCACGTCAGCGCCGAGTCACCCTCGAACCAGCGCCGAGTCACCGGAACGAGGGTCAGCGGCGGCGGGCCAGGAGCGGGCGGGCGAGGACGGCGAGCAGCAGCGCCCCGCCGCCGAGCAGCCCCCACCACACGGCGCTGCCGCGGGTGGTGGCCAGGAGGTCCTCGGGCTCCTCGGGGGCGGCGGCCGCGATGGAGGGGCGGGGGACGTCGGTGTCCCCGGCGTACCCGCCCGCGCGCAGCTCACCCGCGGTCGCGGTGAGGGCGGCGAGGGCCTGCACCTGGCCGGCGCCGGTGAGGGGCGAGCGCACGTCCGGGCGGCCGTCGGCGGTGGCGACGAGGCGTGCGACGAGCTCCTCGGGCTCGGCCTGGGGGTAGGCGGAGCGCAGCATGGCCAGGACGCCGGCGACGAGCCCGGTGGACCATGCGCTGGAGCCGTTGTCGTCCAGGACGCAGTGGCCGCCCTCCAGCGAGACCGAGACGGCGTCGTCGGCAGGGGCGACGACGTCGAGGGCGCTGCTGCGCAGCGGGTCGTTGACCTGCTCGGGCAACGGCCCGACCGCGACGACGCCCGGGAGCGCCGCGGGGTGCACCAGCGGACCGGCGTCCTCGTCGGGACGAGGGGTGGCGAGCGCGGTGAGCGAACCGGACCCGGCGTCGGCAGCCACCTCGCCGACCAGGTCCACCGGGCGGTCACCGCCCTGGGCCACGACCAGCACGCCCGCCTCGACCAGGTCGGACACCAGGTCGGCGACCCGGTCGTCCTGCGGCACCTGCAGGGGCACGACGACGATGTCGACCGACGGCACCCGGTCCCGCACGTGGGCCAGGCCGTCGGCCAGTGCCGCCGCGTCCGGGGCCTCCTGGCCCTCCTGGGTCGGGGTCGCGGTGTCGTAGACGCGCACGTCGACCAGCTCGACCCCGGGCGCCACGCCGACCGGGAGGTCGTCGTCACGCGCGGGCCCGGCGACCAGGCCGGCCACGACGGTGCCGGTGGGGTCGACGACCGGGCCCGGGCCGACGACCGAGGTCCCGCCGGGGCCCAGCGGGAGGTCCGCCGCGCCGGAGATACCCGAGGACAGCACGGCGACGGTCGTGCCGGCACCCGCCTGGCCGCGGCCGCTGCGCTCGAGGCGGTCCTGGGCGGCGAGCACCCCCGTCCGCCGCAGGGCCTCGCTGGCGGTCTCGGTGGTGGGACGCGGGTCGCCCGGGGCGACCTCGAGGCAGGAGACGTCGATCGCGTGGGCGGGTGCGGCCACGCCGACGGGAAGGCCTAGGTGTTCTGTCCACGCAGGTTGGGTACGAGGTCGGCCGGTGACTTGCCACCGAGTGCGGTGTGACCGCGGTGGTGATTGTAGGTGTGGAGCCAGTCGGTGAAGCTGGCTGCTCGTTCTGACTCGGAGCC
>NZ_BAAGUS010000023.1:0-40249 GCF_054781275.1 Nocardioides ginkgobilobae
ACCTGGTCGGTGGTGGCCGCCGCCCCCTTTGGGCAGATCCCATGGCCACCACCGGGCAGTTCTCGTGACCGTCAGCGGGCAGGTCTTATGTCCGCCACTGGGCAGTTCCTACTGTCCCTTGACACCGGGTGCTGCCGGAGACCCGGGCGGCCGGCGAGGTGCTCTAGAACGCACGGGTCGCGTTGCTACGGCCGGGTGCTGCCGGAGACCCGGGCGGCCGGCGAGGTGCTCTAGAACGCACGGGTCCGGGCATGACCCCGCGCGCTGCTCCTCGTTGTGGAGGCGTGAGGAAGTCTTCCGGAACCCAGGAGCCGCAGCGCGTCGTCGTCGAGACGCTCGCGCGCCTGCAGCAGGCGTTCGCCGCGCGCGACGTCGAGGCGGCCCTGCGGTGCTTCGGCCCCGACGCGGCGGCGTACGGCGACGACCTGGGCGAGCACGCCCACGGCCACGAGGAGCTGCGGCTCTTCCTGGCCGAGGTCTTCGAGGAGTCCTTCACCCTCGGCTGGGAGGTCGAGGACGTGTGGGCCCGCCACCGTGGCGGCGTCCTGTGGTTCGCCGCCTCCACGGAGGCGGTGCTGTCCTACCCCGAGGGCCTCGAGGAGCGGCTGCCGTTCCAGCTCTCCGGAACCCTGAGCCACAGCCGGCGCCACGGCTGGCGGTTCGAGCTGTTCAACGGCACGCAGCCGGTCACGCAGGCGCGTGAGCTGCTGATCGCCTGAGCCAGCCCCGGCCCAGCAGGCCCGGCACGGCTCAGCAGACGACGGCGTACCGCTCGTCGGTGATCGGCCCGCCCCACAGCGCGGGGTCGTCCAGCACGTGCACGATCGGCTCCCGCCCGACCTCGCGGGCAGCGTCGACGACCTCGGTGGCGCGCAGCCCGGCACCGGTCGTCCAACTGCCCTCGACCAGCACCAGCCGGCCCCCGGGCCGCAGCAACGCGACCCAGCGGCGCAACGCCTCGACCGGGTGGGCGAGCGCCCAGAGCACGTAACGGGTCAGCACCACGTCGTACGTCGCCGGGGGCAGCGGCGGGGAGAAGGCGTCGCCCTGCAGGATCGCGACGTCGGGCTCCGCGGCCGTCTTGGCCACCGCGCGGACGACCATCTCCGAGGAGAAGTCGACCCCGTCGACGCGGTGGCCCTCTTCGGCGAGCAGGAGCGCCAGGGTGCCGGTGCCACAGCCGAGGTCGGCGACCCGCGCCGGTGGGTGGGGGAGGAGGCCGGTGAGCAACGACCGCCACGCCTGGCGCACCGCCGGGTCGCGGAGCCCGTGGTCGGCAGCGTCGTCGAAGGTCGGTGCCTCGGAGTCCCAGAGGTCGACCGCGTCCCGAGAGGTCATGGTCGGACACTAGGCACACCCGCCGACACCCGCCCCGGCAGGGGCACAGCACGGCCGGCGGGCAGGCGGGCGGGTCGGTCGGGGGCCAGCACCTCGGTCGAACACGGGACGTCGCCGTGGGTCGCGACCTACCCTCGGACGGTCCGGTCGCGGGGAGGCGACCGGCTCTCGGAGGGAACCCCATGCTCGACCTGGTCCGCCGCGTGCTCGCGGCTCTTCTCGTGACCCTGCTGCTGCCCGTCGCCGTCGTCGCGACAGCCCCGGCCGCCCACGCCGAGCTGGAGGACTTCGCGTCCTACCAGCCCGAGGAACGCTGCAGCCCGAAGGCGAAAGCGGGCGCGGAGTACCTCGCCGGCTGGCTCGTGAGGACTTACGGCGGCGCGCGCGGCCGGATCGGCGCGCCCTGCACCGACAGCGTCTCCGAACACCAGGAGGGCCGCGCGGTCGACTGGTCCAACGACGCTACGACCAGGGCCGGCCGCGCCCGGGTGAAGGAGTTCCTCCGCGACGTCCTGGCTGCGGACCACCGCGACCGCCCGGCGGCGAGGGCACGCCGGATGGGGATCATGTACGTCATCTGGGACGACCGGATGTGGGCGGCCTGGGACGGCTTCGAGCCCGAGCCCTACCTGTCCTCGTCGTGCAAGAAGGTCAAGAAGTGCAGCAAGACCCTGCGCCACCGCGACCACGTGCACGTCTCGCTGAGCCGCAAGGGCGGCTACGGGCGCACCAGCTTCTACGACGGCAGGGTGGAGGAGAAGGACTGACCGCCGAGCCGTCAGGAAAGAACCCTCGAGCCGTCACCTCCGCACCGCACGGGCGGGCGGAAGTGACGGCTCGAGGGTTCGGAGGTGACTGCTCGGCGGGGAGGGTCAGCCGGCCCAGGAGGCGTCCCAGCCCTCGACCGCGTCCGCGGGACGCGAGGAGGGACCGGTGTAGATCGCCGAGGGGCGGATCAGGCGACCGGTGGTCTTCTGCTCCAGGATGTGAGCCGACCAGCCGCCGGTGCGGGCGCAGGTGAACATCGAGGTGAACATGTTGGCCGGCACCTCGGCGAAGTCCAGGACGATCGCGGCCCAGAACTCCACGTTGGTCTCGAGGACGCGGTCGGGGCGGCGGGCACGCAGCTCCTCGAGAGCCGCCTTCTCCAGTGCCTCGGCCACTTCGTAGCGGGGGGCGTTGAGCTCCTTGGCGGTGCGGCGCAGCACGCGGGCGCGGGGGTCCTCGGCGCGGTAGACGCGGTGACCGAAGCCCATGAGGCGCTCGCCGTCGTCGAGCAGCTTCTTGACGTACGCCGCCGCGTCGCCGGTCTTCTCGACCTGCTCGATCATGCCGAGCACGCGGGAGGGGGCGCCGCCGTGCAGCGGGCCGCTCATCGCGCCGATGGCGCCCGAGAAGGCGGCCGCGACGTCGGCGCCGGTGGAGGTGATGACGCGCGCGGTGAAGGTCGAGGCGTTCATGCCGTGCTCGGCCGCGGAGGACCAGTAGGCGTCGATCGCCTTGACGTGCTTGGGGTCGGCCTCGCCCCTCCAGCGGATGAGGAACTTCTCGGCCAGCGTCTTGCCCTGGTCGACGTCGCTCTGCGGGACGACGTAGGTGCCGAGGCCGCGCGCGGACTGCGCCGCGTAGGACAGCACCATCACCGCGACGCGGGAGAGGTCCAGTCGGGCCTGCTCGTCGGAGATGTCGTAGGTCTGGCCCATGCCGAGCATCGGCGCGAGCATCGCGACCGACGCCTGCACGTCGGCGCGCACGTCACCGGTGTGGATGGCGATGTTGTAGGGCTCGGCCGGCGGGAGGCCGGGGGTGTAGGTGCCGTCGACCAGCAGGCCCCAGACGTTCTCGAACGGCACCCGGCCGACGAGGTCCTCGATGTCGACGCCGCGGTAGCGGAGCGCGGAGCCCTCCTTGTCCGGCTCGGCGATCTGGGTCTCGAAGGCGACGACGCCCTCCAGTCCGTGGTGCACCTCAGGCATGTCGACTCCTTCGTCGTCTCTCTCGTGGGCCGGGTCGCGGCCCTCAGAACCTCCCGCATTCTGCCGGACGCGGGGCACACCCGGTCCGGGGGCCGCTCCGTGGGCGCTGGACCGAGGGCGTGCCTCTCGACTCGGAGCACGGCGCCGGTGCCGCCCGGGACGCACCCTCGCTGCGTTGCCGTCGCTTGCTGGACGGCCAAGTACGGCGGCGCGCCGGCGCCTTGCGAGGTCACGCCCCGGACGACGCCGGCACGCACCCCGCGTCGAGAGCCACGCCCTACTCTCGGAGGCATGACCGACCTGCGCGCGCTGCGCCACGAGTACGCCGCGAAGGGGCTCGACGAGGGCGACCTCGACCCCGACCCGCTGGTGGTGTTCCGGCGGTGGTTCGAGGAGGCGCTCGCCTCCGGCCTGGACGAGCCCAACGCGATGGTCGTGGCGACCGTCGACGAGGACGGCCGGCCTTCGGCGCGCACCGTGCTGCTCAAGGGCCTCGAGGACGGCCCCGACGGCGGGTTCGTCTTCTACACCAACCACGCCTCCCGCAAGGGGCGCGCGCTCGCGGCCGAGCCCCGGGTGGCCCTGCTCTTCCCGTGGCACCCGCTCGAGCGCCAGGTTCGGGTCGAGGGCACCGCCGAGCTGCTGCCCCGTGAGGAGGTCGAGGCCTACTTCGCGGTCCGGCCGCGCGGCAGCCAGCTCGGGGCGCACGCCTCGGCGCAGTCCCAGCCGGTCGCGGACCGCACGGCCCTGGAGGCGGCGTACGCCGCGGCGGAGCGGGAGTTCGAGGGCCGCGAGGTCACCCCGCCGGAGCAGTGGGGCGGCTACCGCGTGCGGCCGGAGGTCGTGGAGCTCTGGCAGGGCCGACCCAGCCGGCTGCACGACCGCTTCGAGTACCGCCGGGCCGGGGACGGCTGGACCGTCCGGCGGCTGCAGCCGTGACGGCCCCCGCCACCGTGACCGCCGCGAGGAGCCCCCGGTGCTCGTCGCCCTCCTGAGGCAGCGCCTGGCGCCGTACCGCTCCTGGCTCGCGGCCGTCGTCGGCCTCCAGCTGGCCGCCGTGCTGGCGATGCTCTACCTGCCCAGCCTCAACGCCGCGATCATCGACGACGGGGTGGTCCCCGGCGACGAGGGCCTGATCCTGCGCCTCGGCGGGATCATGCTCGCAGTGTCGCTGGTGCAGATCCTCTGCTCGGTCGGGGCGGTGTGGTTCGGCGCGCGCACCGCGACGTCCTTCGGTCGCGACCTGCGCCGCGACCTGTTCCAGCGGGTCGGCTCCTTCTCCCAGCGCGAGGTGCAGGAGATCGGGGCGCCCTCGCTCATCACCCGCACCACCAACGACGTGCAGCAGGTGCAGATGCTCGTCGTGATGACCTGCCTGATCGCGGTCTCGAGCCCGATCATGATGGTCGGCGGCGTGCTCATGGCGCTGCGCGAGGACCGCGGCCTGGGCTGGATCCTGGCCGTCGTCGTGCCCGCGCTCTTCGTCTCGGTCGGCTTCGTGGTGTCCCGGATGGTGCCGAGCTTCCGCCTCGTCCAGACCCGCATCGACGAGGTCAACCGGGTGCTGCGCGAGCAGCTGGCCGGCATCCGGGTCGTGCGCGCGTTCGTGCGCGAGGAGCACGAGACGCAGCGGTTCGCGGTCGCCAACGATGCGCTGACCGACGTCGCCACGACGGCCGGTCGGTGGATGGCCACGATGTTCCCGCTGGCGATGCTGGTGGTGAACGTCTCCAGCGTCGCGGTGGTGTGGTTCGGCGGGCAGCGGGTCGACGCGGGGCAGATGGAGGTCGGGGCGCTGACCGCCTTCCTGTCCTACCTCATGCAGATCCTGATGTCGGTCATGATGGCGACCTTCATGCTCATGCAGGTGCCGCGCTCGGCGGTCTGCGCGGAGCGGATCACCGAGGTGCTGGCCACTGAGACCTCCGTACGCCGCAGCACCGACCCGCGCCCGCTCGACCCGGCGCGCCGCGGCCACCTCGACCTGGAGGACGTGACGTTCTCCTACCCCGGCGCCGAGGCCCCCGTGCTGGCCGGCTGCTCGCTCAGCGCCCGGCCCGGCGAGGTCCTCGCGGTGGTCGGCTCGACCGGCGCCGGCAAGTCGACGCTGGTCAACCTGGTGCCGCGGCTCTTCGACGCCACCGCCGGCACCGTGCGCGTGGCCGGGGTCGACGTGCGCGACCTCGACCCCGAGGTGCTGTGGTCCCAGCTGGGGCTGGTGCCCCAGAAGGCCTACCTCTTCAGCGGCACCGTCCGCTCCAACCTCGCCCACGGTCGCCCCGACGCGACCGAGGAGCACATGTGGGAGGCGCTCGAGGTCGCGCAGGCGCGCGACTTCGTCGAGGCGCTCCCCGAAGGTCTGGACGCCCCCGTCTCCCAGGGCGGCACCAACTTCTCCGGGGGCCAGCGGCAGCGCCTCGCCATCGCGCGCGCCGTCGTGCGCCGCCCGGCGGTCTACCTGCTCGACGACGCCTTCTCCGCCCTCGACCTGGCCACCGACGCCCGGCTGCGTGCGGCCCTGCGCCGCATCACCACCGACGCGACCGTCGTCGTGGTGGCGCAGCGGGTCTCGACCATCCGCGACGCCGACCAGATCCTGGTGCTCGAGGACGGTCGGGTCGTGGGCCGCGGCACCCACGAGGAGCTGCTGCGCGGCTGCGCGACCTACCAGGAGATCGTCGCCTCCCAGCTCTCCGCCGAGGCCGAGGACGCCGCATGAGCGGGTCCCGAGGGTCGGGCAGCCCGGGCCCCGGCGAGGGCGTCGTCGAGACCGCCTCCGCAGGGAGGCCCAAGGTCCAGGGCTTCGCCGCGACCGAGCGGATCGAGGCCCCGCAGGGCGGACCCGGGCGCGGCCCGATGGCCGGCGGCATGGTCGGCCAGAAGGCGATGACCTTCGTGCCGTCCGCGCGCCGGCTGGTCGGTCGGATGCGCCCCGACCGCCTCCAGGCCCTGCTCGTCGTCGTGCTGGTGGTCGCCTCGGTGGGCCTGATGTCGGTCGGCCCCCGGCTGCTCGGGCACGCCACCGACCTGGTCTTCCGCGGCTTCATCGGTGCGCGGACGCCCGTGGGCACCCCTGACGACCAGCTGCCCGAGGCCGTCCAGGGGCAGGGGGTGGTGCCCGGCCAGGGCGTCGACTTCGGCGCCGTGGGGCAGTGGCTGCTGCTGGTGCTCGCGGTCTACGCCGCCGCCTCGTTGCTGTCGTGGTGGGCCGGCTACGTCCTCAACGGGGTCGTGCAGCGCACCGTGCAGCGGATGCGCGCGGAGGTCGAGGACAAGATCCACCGGCTGCCGCTGGGCTACGTCGACCGCTCGCCGCGCGGGGAGCTGCTGAGCCGGGTCACCAACGACATCGACAACGTCAGCACCACCCTGCAGCAGACGATGGGCCAGTTGCTGCAGTCGCTGCTCACCGTCGTCGCGGTGCTGGCGATGATGGTGTGGATCAGCCCGCTGCTGGCACTGGTCGCCCTGCTCAGCGTGCCGCTGTCGCTGGTCGCGACGCGGGCGATCATGCGTCGCTCCCAGGGCGAGTTCGTGGCGCAGTGGCGGCGCACGGGCCAGCTCAACGCCCACATCGAGGAGGCCTTCTCCGGGCACGCCCTGGTGAAGGTCCTGGGTCGCACCGACGAGGTCGAGCGCACCTTCGCCGAGCACAACGAGGACCTGCACGAGGTGTCCTTCCGCGCGCAGCTGGTCAGCGGCCTGGTGATGCCGACGATGATGTTCATCGGCAACCTCAACTACGTCGTGGTCGCCGTCGTGGGGGCGCTGCGGATCAGCTCCGGTGCGGTGACGCTGGGCGAGGTGCAGGCCTTCGTGCAGTACACCCGCCAGTTCACCCAGCCGCTCACCACGGTGGCCTCGATGGCCAACCTGCTGCAGTCGGGCGTGGCGTCGGCCGAGCGGGTCTTCGAGCTGCTCGACGCCGAGGAGGAGCCGGTCGCCGTCGTACGCCGCCCGCCGAGCGGCGCGACCCGCGGCGAGGTCGCCTTCGAGCACGTCTCCTTCTCCTACGACCCGGACCGCCCGCTGATCGAGGACCTCTCGCTGGTGGCCCGCCCCGGCCAGACCGTCGCGATCGTCGGGCCGACCGGCGCGGGCAAGACCACCCTGGTCAACCTGGTGATGCGCTTCTACGACCTCGACGGCGGGCGGATCCTGCTCGACGGCGAGGACACCGCCGCCATGACCCGCCAGGAGCTGCGCTCGCGGATCGGGATGGTGCTGCAGGACACCTGGCTCTTCGAGGGCACGATCCGCGACAACATCGCCTACGGCCGGCCCGGCGCGAGCGAGGAGCAGGTCCGCGAGGCCGCCCGGGCGACGTACGTCGACCGCTTCGTCCACTCCCTGCCCGAGGGCTACGACACGGTGGTGGCCGAGGACGGCGCCAACCTGGCGGCGGGGGAGCGGCAGCTGCTGACCATCGCGCGCGCCTTCCTCACCGACCCCGCGCTGCTGATCCTCGACGAGGCGACCTCCAGCGTCGACACCCGCACCGAGCTGCTGCTGCAGCACGCGATGGCGGCGCTGCGCAGCGACCGCACCTCCTTCGTCATCGCCCACCGCCTCTCCACGATCCGCGACGCCGACCTGATCCTGGTGATGGCCGACGGCGCGATCGTCGAGCAGGGCACGCACGCCGAGCTCCTCGCCGCCGACGGGGCGTACGCCGCCCTGCACCGCTCCCAGCTGGCAGCCGCCCCGGAGGACGCGGACGCGCCGGCCGGCGGACCGGTCGCGGCGCTGCCGGGCGGGGATGGTGCGTTCGGCGTCGCGAGGGGCTAGTGTTGCCGGCGTTGGAGGGACGGCCCCGGTCGTCCTGGCACTCGGCAGGACGCCGGTGCCGCATCTCAAAGTCTCTTGGTCTTCGGTTTCGCTGGACATCAGGTACGTGAACGGATGTCTTCAGCCCACGCGGCGCAAAGTGCGCCGCGAAGAAACACGAAGGACAGCATCATGGCTCAGGGAACCGTCAAGTGGTTCAACGCCGAGAAGGGTTTCGGCTTCATTGCTCAGAACGACGGCGGCGCTGACGTCTTCGTCCACTACTCCGCCATCGAGTCCACCGGCTACAAGTCGCTGGACGAGAACCAGGCCGTCGAGTTCGACGTCACCCAGGGCCCCAAGGGCCCCCAGGCCGAGCGCGTCCGCGCGATCTGATCTCGGCTGGACCCACCAGGTCCACCTCGCGGTGCCCCGTCCGGTTCGTCCGGGCGGGGCACCGCTGCGTCCGGAGGCAGTCAGCCGGGGCCGGGCTCGTGCCGCAGCAGGTCGCCGGGCTGGCAGTCCAGCACCTCGCACAGCGCCTCGAGCGTGCTGAACCGCACGGCCCTGGCCCGGCCGTTCTTGAGCACCGCCAGGTTGGCCGGGGTGATGCCGACCGCCTCGGCCAATGCTCCGACCGACATCTTGCGGCGGGCGAGCATGACGTCGATGTCGACGACGATCGGCATCAGATGACCTCGGCCAGCTCGTCGCGCATGCCGACCGCCTGCACCAGCAGCGCCCGCATGACCCGGACCACCAGGGCGACGCCGAGCACCAGCCCGCCGGCTCCGCCGATGAGCAGGACGACCCCCGGTGCGACGTCCTCGCCCGGTGCGGCCACCGCGCCGAGCCAGAACAGCAGCAGGGCCGCGGCCACGACCGCCCCGCTGATCGTGTCGACGTGGCGGAAGGAGCGCGGCGAGAACACCTCGTCACGCCCGACCAGGGTCAGCAGGCGCCAGGTGCAGACCATGACGACCTGCACCGCCACGATCCCCAGCAGCAGGATCGCCACCACCTGCACCCGCACCGGGGTCGGGGCGTCGTCGAGGTCGAGGAAGAGCAGCGGCACCATGACCGCCTGGACGAACAGCGAGCCGGCCAGGCCCAGGGCCAGGACCGTGCGCAGGGCTGCGACGACGTACGGGTTCATGTCGATTCCTCTCGTGGGTCGAGAGGAATCTATCGAATAACGATTGATCGCGCCAGGCGGGGTTTGTCGGCGCGCCGACGAACCCGGACGTTGTGGTCGGAACCTTCGTCGTGGGACTCCCAGGTCTGTCGTGTACCCGACGAACCCGGCCGAGCCCGTCCCGGGGACCGGACGACCCACCCCCGCGCAGAAATCCGTTGTCCCGACGCCCGGGCCGACCTACCGTGGAGGGACACGGGAAAGGAGGTGGTCCGATCAATGATTTCTCTACGGACGCGTGAGGTGGCTGCTCGCTAGCAGCGGCTTCCACAGGACGTCGACTGCCGGCAATACCCGGCAGCCACCCGACCCCCAGGTCGGTCCGGACCCGTCCGCCGGACCAGCCGTCGGAGGTACTCTCCCGAGCTACTCCGCCGGCACGCCTGGGGGTCGTTCCACGTCCGGGACCGGCGCGGGGTCGCCGGGGTCGGTGGAGCGGGCCGCGGGAGCCGGGGGCTCGCCGACCAGGGCGGCCACCAGCGAGATCGCGGCCCAGGCCAGCACGAGCGCCACGAGGTAGCGCGTCATCGCCACCTCCAGCGGCACGCCGCCGGTGACCAGGGTCTGGTAGAGCGCCGGGGAGGCGCAGATCCCGGCGGCGCCGAGGACGGTGGGGGAGAGCAGGTTCATCGATCAGGCTCCCATCGGGTCCTGGCCGGCGAGGACCGAGGTGCGCTCGCCGCCGATCACGCCCACGGACCGCACCTGGGCGGTCCCGGCGAGCTCGGGGTAGGCCAGCACGGGCAGCCGGTCGATGGCCGGTCGCACGAGCCGACGCACGGCGGCGCGCAGCTGCGGTGCGCACACCAGCACGGGGCGGATGTTGTGGTTCTCGGCGTCGACGAGGTGCTGGGCCAGCCCGCCGATCACGGTCTGGGCGGTCACCGGGTCGAGCACCAGGGCAGGGCCCTGGTCGCCGTGGCGCAGCGACTCCAGGAGCCGCTGCTCGAAGATCGGGTCGAAGCTGAGGACGTGCACGGTCCCGCCGGCGACGTACGGCGCGACGACGGCCGGCCCGAGGGCGGTGCGCGCGGCGTCGACGAGAGCGTCGACGTCCTTGGTGTGCGCGGCCTTCATCGACAGCGCCTCGTAGATCCGCACGAGGTCGCGGATCGCGATGCCCTCCTCCAGCAGCTGCTGCAGCACCCGCTGCACCTCGCCGAGGGAGAGCAGGCTCGGGGTGAGCTCGTCGACCACGTTGGGGTGCGTGCGCTTGACGACGTCGGTGAGCAGGCGGACGTCCTCACGGCCGAGCAACCGGGCGGCGTACGTCGTGACCACCTGCGAGAGGTGGGTGGTGATCACGGCGGAGCGCTCGACGACGGTCGCGCCGGAGAGCTCGGCCTGGGCCCGCAGCTCGGCGGGGATCCACTTGGCCTCCAGCCCGAAGACCGGCTCCTTGGTGGCCTCGCCCGGCAGCGAGCCGAGGAAGTCGCCGATCGCCAGGACGGTGCCCGGGGGCGCCTCGCCCCGTGCGACCTCGATGTCGAAGAGCTTGATGGCGTAGGTGCGGCTGGGCAGCTCGAGGTTGTCGCGGGTGCGCACCAGCGGGACGACGACGCCGAGCTCGCCGGCGATCTTGCGGCGCAGCGCCTTGACCCGCTGCAGCAGGTCGCCGCCATGGGCGGGGTCCACCAGGTCGATCATGTCCGCGGAGAGCTCCAGGCCCAGCGGGTCGACCTGGATCTCCTCGGCCAGCTGCTCGGGGTGGTCGGCGGTGGGCAGCTCGCCCACGGCCTCCGTGGCCTCCACGGCGGCGGGTTCGGCACGCTCCGCGCGGGCGGAGAACAGCAGCATCACCCCGCCCACGAGCAGGAACGGGATCTTGGGCAGGCCGGGGATCAGGCACAGCGCCATGGAGCCGAAGCCGGCGATCTGCAGGGCGCTCTTGTTGGCGGTGATCTGGCCGACGATGTCGGAGCCCATGTCGGACTCCGAGGCGCTGCGGGTCACCACCAGGCCGGTGGCGACCGAGAGCAGCAGCGCCGGGATCTGGCTGACCAGGCCGTCGCCGACGGTCAGCAGCGAGTAGGTGCTGACGGCGTCGCCGGGGCTCATGCCGAGCTGGACCAGCCCGATGGTCATGCCGCCGATCAGGTTGACGACGGTGATGAGGATGGCGGCGATCGCGTCGCCCTTGACGAACTTGGAGGCGCCGTCCATCGCGCCGTAGAAGTCGGCCTCGGCGTGCACCTCCTTGCGGCGCTTGCGCGCCTCGTCCTCGTCGATGAGACCGGAGTTGAGGTCGGCGTCGATCGCCATCTGCTTGCCCGGCATCGCGTCGAGGGTGAACCGGGCGCCGACCTCGGCGACCCGCTCGGCACCCTTGGTGATCACGACGAACTGGATGATCAGCAGGATCACGAAGATGATCAGGCCGACGATCAGCGAGCCGCCGACCACGAAGTGGCCGAAGGTCTCGATCACCTTGCCGGCGTAACCGTCGAGCAGGACCAGGCGGGTCGCGCTCACGTTGAGGGCCAGGCGGAAGAGGGTCATCACCAGCAGGACCGCCGGGAAGGCCGCGAAGTCCAGCGGTCGGGTCACCGACATGGCGGTCAGGAGCACGAGCAGCGCGCCGGCGATGTTCGCGGCGATGAGCAGGTCGAGGACCACCGCGGGCAGCGGGACGACGAGCATCACGACGATCATGACGATGCCGATCGGCACGCCGAGCTTGGTCAGGCGCTGGAGGGACATGCGTGCCTTCCGGGGTCGTGGAGCTTCGTCGACCAGCCGTCCTGGCTGCAGCAGATCTGTCGCAACGCCCTCCTGGCGTCGAGGGTCCTATCGACGGGTGGCCAGGGCACCTGAGGACTTCGGCGACCCGGCTCGGGCGGGTGCCGGCCCGGCGGCCGACCCAGGTGCCGACGCAGTGGCCCCGGCCGGTCGCGGGGACGGGCCTGACGGCGTACGACGGCGGCGCTGGCCGGCCGTCCGCACCTCGGGCAGTGCGCCCTCGGCGCGGGGGGAGCGGTGGGTGCCGGCGTACGCACCCTTGCCGCGGCGGCTGATGACGAAGGCCAGGACGTGCGCGACCGCGGCGAAGAGCTCGGTCGGGATCTCCATGCCGACCTCGGTCGAGCGGTAGAGGGCCCGGGCCAGCGGGACGTCCTGGACCAGGGGGGCCCCGGCCTCGGACGCGACGCTGCGGATCCGGGCGGCCACCACGCCGGCGCCGCGCGCCACGACGATCGGCGCCCCGCGCTCGGGGCGGTAGCGCAGCGCCACCGCGACGTGGGTCGGGTTGACCAGCACGACGTCGGCGTCGGCCACGTCGGCGATCATCCGGTTGCGGGACGCGGCCAGCTGACGCGAGCGGATCGCCCCCTTGAGCATCGGGTCGCCCTCGGCCTGCTTGTGCTCGTCCTTGACCTCCTGCTTGGTCATGTTGGTCTGCTTGGTGGTGCGGCGACGCGCCATCAGGTAGTCCAGCGCACCCATGACCACGCCGGCGATCGCGACGTTGCGCAGCAGCGTGAACGCGTGGTCGCCGCCGACCTCGATCGTCGTCGTGAGCGGCACGAGGCCGCCGACCATCGGCATCAGCGCCATGACGCCCTGGTAGACCAGCCCGGTCACCAGGGCGCTCTTGATCAGCATCTTGGCCAGCTCCCACCAGGCCTGGGCGCCGAACATCCGCTTGACGCCCTGGATCAGGTTGAGCTTCTTCAGGTCCGGCTTGGCCATCTTGGAGGCGATGTAGAAACCGCCCTGGGCCAGGGTGATGACGGTGCTGAGCACGAGCACGACGCTGCCGAGGATCATCAGGGCGAGGAAGGCCGACATCGAGGCCTCCTTCAGCAGCGCGGTGGCCACCTCGACGCTCGGGTCCTCGATCGCGCGCAGGCAGGCGCTCATCAGGGCCGTCATCGACTCGGCCGCGCCGCGCATGACCGGCGGCAGGGCCAGGGTGACCAGCAGCAGGCTGATCCAGCCACCGAGCTCGGCGGTGCGGGCGACCTGCCCCTCCTTGCGCGACTCCTTGCGCTTCTTGGGGGTCGCCTTCTCGGTCTTCTCACCGGCCACGTCCGCCCACCCCCTCTCAGCCGCCGCCCACGAGGGCGGCCATCGCCGCCATCGCGTGGTCGACGACCCGCTCGACGACGGTGGTGAGGACGGGGAAGCTCAGGCCCACCAGGAGCAGCGTCATGCCGATCTTGGCCGGGAACATCACGTTGAGGGCGTTGAGCTGCGGGGCGACCTTGGTCATGAGCGCCAGGCCGAGGTCGGAGACGAAGAGCACCGCGATCATCGGCAGCGCCACCTGCACCGCGATGACCGCGAAGAGGGTGAAGGCCCGGGTCAGCAGGCCGGTCCCGTCCTCGACCTGCGGCATCTGCCCGACCGGGAGCAGGTCGAAGGTGCGCAGCAGCCCGCCGATGACCAGCAGGTGCCCACCGCTGGCGAAGAGCAGCATCGTGAACAGCCACTGGTGGAAGGTGCCGAAGACCGTGCTGGAGTTCTGGCCCAGCGGGTCGAAGCCCTGGGCCAGGGCGAAGCCGCCGAAGACGTCGACCAGGCTGCCGGCGGCGGCCACCGCCGCGAAGAGCAGCGAGGTGAGGAAGCCCAGCGCCGCGCCGGTCGCCACCTGGGTCACGACCGAGACCAGCAGCCCGCCGAGCTCGACGGGGACCTCGGCCTGGGCCATCGCCGGCGCGACCGTGAGCGCCAGGCCGAGGCTGAGCACGACCTTGGCCATCGTCGGCACCGCCCGCGTCGAGAACGGTGGCACGACCAGCAGCCAGGCCACGATGCGCACCGAGGCGAGCAGGTAGGCCAGGAGCGGTTCTCCGGCGAGGGTGACGTACACGGACGGGGTCGGGCTCTCCGGTCAGGCCAGCAGGCTGGGGATCATCGCGAAGAGGTCCTCGGTGAAGGCCACGAGGGTCTGGAGCATCCAGTTGCCGGAGGCGACGAGCGCGGCGCCCACGGCCACGACCTTCGGGACGAAGGCCAGGGTGAACTCCTGGATCTGGGTCATCGACTGGAACAGCGAGACCGTGAAGCCCACCGAGAGCGCCGTCAGCAGGATCGGCGCGGACAGCTTGAGCGCGACCTCCATGGTGAGGGTGGCGATCTCGATGACGGTGGTGTCGTTCACGGGGTCCTCCGGGGTGCCTGGTCGGGGTGGCCTCCGGCGCCCGGGGTGCGGGTCGGGGCGGTGGCGGGGTCAGGGGCGCTGGCTGCCTCTCGGCAGCTAGGCATAGCTCTGCACCAGGGCCGTGATGATCAGCCCCCACCCGTCGACGAGGACGAAGAGCAGCAGCTTGAACGGCAGCGACACCATGACCGGCGGCATCATCATCATGCCCAGCGCCATCAGCGCCCCGGAGACGACGATGTCGATGACCAGGAAGGGGATGAAGATGATGAAGCCGATGATGAAGGCGGCCTTGAGCTCGCTGATGATGAACGCGGGGACCAGCGTCGACATCGGCACCTCGGCCCGGTTGGCGGGCAGGTCGCGGCGGGCCACGTTGGTGAGCAGCGCCAGCTCCTCGTCGCCGGTCTGGTCGAGCATGAACTCGCGCAGCGGCTCCACACCGGTCTCGTAGGCGGCCGCGGCGGTCTTGTCCCCGTCGAGGTAGGGCTGGATCCCGACCTCGTTGATGTCGCTCAGGGTCGGCGCCATGATGAACAGGCTCAGGAAGAGCGCCAGGCCGGCCAGCACCTGGTTGGGCGGGGTCTGCATGAGGCCCAGCGCGTTGCGGGTCAGGCCCAGCACCACCAGGATCTTGGTGAAGCTGGTGCAGGTCAGCAGGATCGCCGGGGCCAGCGAGAGCAGGGTCAGCGTCAGCAGCAGGCTGACCGAGGAGCTCGGCTTCTTGGTGAGGCCGTCGACGTCGATCAGGACGTTCTCGCCGCCGGCGCCCTGGCCACCCTGGCCGCCCTGTCCCGCGCGCTGTCCCGCGCCCTGGCCCGCCTGGTCCTCCTGGACGTCGGGCTGCGGGGCGAGCGCCACGCTGCCCTGGTCGAGCAGGGGGGCTGCGGCCCGGACACCGGTCTGGGTGCTGGCCTGGATGGTGGAGGCGGCGGTCGCGGGGGCGGCGGAGGCCGGCGCGGCCAGCGCGAGCAGCCCGAGGACCGCGGCGAGGGGGGCGAGCAGGGCCAGGGCGAGCCGCGTGGAGCGGCGGGCTGCAGGGGTACGGCGGGGGCTGGTCATGATCGGTTCACCTCGCTCTCGGGGCGGTGCGGTGGGTGGGCGCGGGCGGGCAGCGCCGCGACGGTGCGGACGTGACGGCTCGGTGGTCCAGGAGTGACTGGTCGGCGGTGCGGAAGTGACGGGTCGGCGGGTCAGGAGGCGCGGCGGTTCACCGCGCGGAACGCCTGCTTCCACGTGGTCGGTGAGAGGACCGAGCCGGCGAGCGCGCCCTGGTCCTGGGCGGTGAGCGCGGCGGCGGTCCGGGCCTGGGCGGCACGGCGCTCGGCGCGCGAGGGGCGGGCGGCGGGAGCGGCCGGGGCAGCGGGGGCCGGGCTCGCGGCCTGCAGCTGCGCGGCGAGCAGGGCGGCACGGAGGGCGGCGATGTCGGCGGCCATCGCAGCAGTGCCCGGGGCGGTGGAGGCGGCGGCTGCGGGGTCGACCGGGGCAGGGGTCGGGGCAGGGGCCGGAGCGGCGTAGGGGGCAGCGGCCAGGGGGCGGGCCGCCCGGGCGCCGCCGGTGACGGCCGGCGGCAGCTCGAGCGCCGGCGCCGGGGCCGCGTGCCGGCCGCTGCCCGCGACGGGCGCGGGGTCGGCGAGCTGGCCGCTGGCGAGCTGGGCGCGCAGCTGCGAGGCGAACGCGGCGTACGACGGGTCCTCGGGGAGGATCGGGTCCTCCTCGTCGAGGGCCGCGACGGCGGCTGCGCCGACCGGGGCAGCGGGGGCGGTGGTGGCGGCGGGGGCAGCTCCGTACGCAGCACCGGCCGGGGCCGCGTGGGTCGGGGCGGTGTGCACCGGGGCCGGGCGACCGAGGAGCTCCTCGAGGGTCACCAGGTCGGGCTCGGCGAGCAGGGCCTCCAGCGAGGGGACCTGCTCGGTCGCCCCACCGCGGTGGGTGCCGGCCAGGACGGGGGAGGGGGGCGTGGCGTCGAGCTCCTCCCCGTCCCAGACCTCGTCGGCGTCCTCGTCGGTCCCCTCGCCGGGGGCGGCCGGTTCGAGGGCGTCGGGGTCGAGCTCGGTGAGCACGTTGACCTGCTGCTCGGTGGTGCCGAGCACCAGCACCCGGCCGGCGACCGAGACGATCGAGACCGAGGCGGCCTTGCCGAGGGCCTGGCGGTGCAGGACCTCGATCGTGGAGCCGGACCGGCCCTGGAACCGACGCGCGGCGACCCGGCTGAGCAGGATCAGCAGGCCGACGACGACCGCCAGCGACACGACCATCCGGACGAGCAGCTCTCCCATGGTGTTCTCCCCCTCCCGCGGCTCAGACCGCGGCGCTCTGGTCGAGGATCTCGGTGATCCGCAGCCCGAAGTCCTCGTCGACGACGACCACCTCGCCGCGCGCGATCAGCCGCCCGTTGACCAGCAGGTCGGCCGGGCTGCCGGCGGCCCGGTCCAGGGCCAGCACGGCGCCGGGGGTCAGGGCGAGCAGGTCGCGCACCGCCATCCGGGTGCGGCCCAGCTCGACGGTCACCTCCATCTCGACACCGTGGAGCATCTCGATCCCGCGACGACCGGTGGCGATCGAGCGGACGTTGCCCTCGACCGGCGGGCCGGGCACCGGGGGCAGCGTGTGCTGCTCGACCCCGGCGGGCGTCGCGGCGCTCGCGGCCGGGGCGGCCTGGGCCTCGGTGGTCCGGGCCTCGGCGGTCGCCGGCGTCGCGGGGACGCCGGCGGCAGCCGCCGGGGCCGCGGCGGCCTGGCCGGCGCCAGGGGCAGCGGCAGCGACCTCGAGCGTGGTGTCGGGCACCAGCACGGCGGCCAAGATGGTGCTGCCCATGAGCGGGACGGCGGTGAAGTCGCCGGCCATGTCGGTCACGACGTCGTCGAGGGAGACCGAGCGGCCGGCCTGCGCGGTGCCGCCGAGCGCGGCGGCGGCCGCGTCGAGCGCGGGCTGCACGGCCGCGGCCAGGTCGAGCTGGCCCATCGGGCTGCTGGACAGCGCGGCGGTGAGCTCGTCGGCGACCAGCACGCCGACGCGGCCGCTGACGGGGCCGCCGAGGTCGGCGATCACGGCGGCGGCGAAGAGGGTGGTGATGTGCTCGGTGCCCGGCTGGGCGGCACCGGCCTCGAGCTGCTCGGAGGCCGGCAGCAGCGCGGCCAGCGCCTCGGCGGCGGTGCGGGCGACCTCGTCGTGCGGTCCGGGGACGATCGGGGCGGCGGTCATCGGAGCTCCTGCGTGAGGTGTGCGGCGGGGTGAGCGGTGTGGTCGGCGAGCGCGCCGGCGAACGGGTCCCGGGCACCCCCGGCGTCGTACGCCGGCGCCAGCACGTCGCCGGCGAGCACCGCGTCCAGGACCGAGGTCATGGGGGCGGCCGCAGCGGCCGGCGTGGGAGGGGCGACCGGGGCAGGCGCGTCGGCCACGGGGCGGGCGGCCACGATGAGCGCGGCCAGCCGCTGCCCCTGGGCGCCGGCGGTGGCGTGGGCGAAGGCCTCGTCGTCGACGGTGACGTCGAGCGGGGCGGTCGCCGGGTGTCCCAGGCGGAGCACGTCGCCGACGCGCAGCCCGGCGAGGACCGCGGGGTCCACGGTGCTGGAGCGGAAGCGGACGCTGACCTCGACGGGCACCTCGGTGAAGGAGCGCTGCAGGACCTGGGCGGCCTCGTCGCGCTGGGCCCGCTCGCGGTTGGACACGGGGGCCGGGGCCGCGGCGGCCGCCAGGTGCGGGTGCAGGCCGTTGAAGGGCAGGCACACCGACATCGGGAACGACCTGTCGTCGATGCGCAGCTCCAGCTCGATGACCACCATGACGTCGGCGGCGCCGGCCACCTGGGCGAACTGCGGGCTGTACTCGACGCCGGTGACCTCGGGGTCCATCGCGACGATCGCGGCCAGCGAGTAGCGCATCTCGCGCAGCAGCCGGTCCACGAGGCCGGCGATGACGCCGCTCTCGATCTCGGTCAGCGGGCGGTTGGGCTGCGACGGGGAGCCGGGGCCCCCGAGCATGTGGTCCACGCAGGACATCACCGCGTCCAGCGGCAGGTGGAGCACGCTGCGACCGGGCATCGGCTCGGTCGTGAACAGCGTCATGTAGGTGAGCTGGCCCAGCGAGTCGACGTACTCGGCGTACGAGCGCTGGTCGATGGTGCGCATCGAGACCGAGCACACCGAGCGCAGCGCGGAGGTGAACACGGTGGTCGCCTGGCGCGTGAAGCCGTCGAAGCCCAGCTGCAGGATCCGCTGGTGCTCGCGGGAGAGCTGGATGGGTCGGCGGAAGTCGTAGGGCACGACGTCGCCGCCACCGCGACGGCGGGTGCGTGCGCCGGAGGTCGGTCCGGTGCTGGCCGGCAGGCTCGACGGGAGGCTCACGCCCTCCCCGATCGGCGTCCGGGGAGGTGTCCTGAGCCGTGCGGCATCCGTGCTCGCGGCTCAGGCGTGGAAATGGCCCGTTCGGACTAGACGCGGCGACCGTTCGAGCGCCGCAGGCCCGGTCGACCGCGAGCGAAGCGAGCCTGGTCGACCGGAACACAGGAGCGGCGAGCGAAGCGAGCGCTGAGCCTCTGCGGCGCGCAGCGCCGCGTCCGTAGGACTACTGGGTGACGAACTCGGTGAAGTACACCCCCATCACGTCCCCGTGGTACTCGTGCTCCAGGTGCTCCATCAGCTCCTCCTTGAGATGCTGGCGCTCCTTGGCCTTGCTGATCTCCGCCATGTCCCGGCCGGAGAAGAGGTCGATGACGGCGTCGAGGGCCTTGCTGCCGTCGGGTGCGTGGGCCACCGATGCGGTCATCTGCAGGGCGATCCCGATCCGCAGGTAGTGCCCGCCCTCGAGGTTGATCTGGACCGGCTCCATCACCAGGACCTCGCCGGGCTCGGGCGGCGGCGGGGGGCCGGACGGCTTGAGGAAGAACCAGTAGCCGGCCCCGCCCAGCACCAGCACCAGGACGGCGACGATGACGAGCTTCTTCTTCCCGCCCTTCTTCGGCTCCTCCTCGGCGCCGGGCGTGGGCGGTGCGGTCGTGGTGGTGCTCATCGCTTCTCCTCCGGGTCGGCGTCGCGGAGGGCGGCCGCCTGGGCCCCCTCCTCGTCGGTGGTGTCGGTGTCGGTCTCGGTCCCGCGGTCGGCGCCGCGGCGGCCCTGGCGGCCGTCCTCGGTCGCGGGGTCCTCGAGCCCCTCCCCGGCGAGCCCGGCGAGCTCGTCGAGGGAGGCGGCGGCCTCGGGCAGCAGCGCGGCGTCCTGGGGGGCCAGGCCGGTGAGCACCACGATGTCCACCCGCTTGTTGACCTCCTGCGAGCCCGGCTCGTCGGGGTCGATGAGCGGGCGGGTCGAGCCGTAGCCGGCGACCGACAGCCGCTCTGTCGGCAGGCCGTGGCGCTCCTCGAGCCGGCGCAGCACCGTCACGGCCCGGGCCGCGGCGAGGTCCCAGTCGGTGTCGTAGTACTTCGGCTTCACCGGCACCTGGTTGGTGTGCCCGTCGACCTGCAGGTCGTCCTCCAACCGGGCCAGCACCGGCGCGATGGCGTCGACGACCTGCTGGCCGCGCGCGCTCAGGGTGGCGAGGTTGGCCTCGAAGACCACGTGCCGGGAGACCAGGCTGACCACCAGCCCCCGGTGGTCGTACGACGTCGTCACGTCGCCGCCGAGACCGCGGGAGTCCAGGGCGCCGAGGAGGTCCCTGCGCACCTCCTCCAGCCGCTCGGCCTCGGCGGTGGCCTCGTCCCACGAGCGCTGGTTCTGCAGCGCCTGGGCCTGCTGGACTGCGTCGGCCACGGCCTGCTGCTGCTCGGGGGTCATGTCGTCGGTGTTGACCTGGGGCGCGATCGCGCTGACCGGCGCGGTGCCGGCGTAGTCGAGGATCGACTCGTTGCCGCTGAGCAGCGCGTCGCTGTTGCCGAAGCCGGCTGCCAGGCCGTCCTTCAGCTCGGCGTACTTCCGCTCGTCGACCGCGCTCATCGCGAACATGACCACGAACAGCACCATCAGCAGCGTGACCATGTCGGCGTAGCTGACCAGCCAGCGCTCGTGGTTCTCGTGCTCCTCGTGCTCCTCGTGCTTCTTGCGGCGTCCGCCGCCGTGACCGCTCATGTCACGCCGCCTCGGGGAGCTGGTCCTCCGCGGGCAGCAGCGAGGTCAGCTTCTGCTGGATGACGCGCGGGTTGGCGCCGGCCTGGATGGCTGCGATCCCCTCGATCACCAGCTCCATGCGGGCGGCCTCGAGCTCGGAGAGCCGCTTCAGGCGGGCGGAGATCGGGAGGAAGATGATGTTGGCGCTGGCCACGCCCCACAGCGTCGCGAGGAACGCCGCGGCGATGAGGTGGCCCAGCTTCTCGGGCTCGGCGAGGTTCTCCAGCACGTGCACGAGGCCCATGACGGTGCCGACGATGCCGATGGTGGGGGCGTAGGCGCCGGCGTCGGCGTAGAACTTCGCCGACTGCTTGTCGGCCCGCTTCTTGGCCGCGACCTCGGACTCGAGGATCTCGCGGACCTCCTCGGGGTCGGTGCCGTCGATGGCGAGGGTCACGCCCTTGGCCAGGAACGGGTCGTCCATGTCGCGGACCATGTCCTCCAGGGCGAGCAGGCCCTCGCGGCGGGCCCGGTCGGCCAGGGAGACGATCTGCGGCACGGCGTCGGCGCCGGAGGTCTGCGCGCTGCCCATGAAGGCGCGGCCGAAGGCCTTGACGGCCGCCTTGGCGTCGGGGAGCGTCCCGCCCGCGATCGTCACGAGGATCGAGGTGCCGAAGACCAGCAGCATCGGCGGCAGCAGCAGCATCGACATCGGGTTGCCGCCCTCGAGGATGTTGGCGGTGACGACGATGCCGAAGCCACCCACCACGCCCAGCGCGGTCGAGATGTCCTTCATCGCGGCGTCACCTCCCCCTCGGAGCCGCGCGTGGCGGCCGCGTAGCCGGCGTCGACGACGCTGAGCGTCGGACGGGCCTGCTGCAGGTCCAGCAGCGAGGCGAGCGCCGGCTGGGCGTGCAGGGCGTCGTGCGGGTCACGCGGGAGCAGCAGCTCACCGACGTGGATGTGCCCGGAGAGTGCGACGACCTCCGCGCGGTGGCGCAGGATCGTGGCCATCACCTCGCGCAGCGGCTCCGCGACGACGTACTTCTTGCCGTCGACCAGCGTGATCACCGTGTCCGGCGTGCTGTCGATGCGCTCGATGAGGTCGGCGTTGAGGGCGAACACGGACCCCGAGAGTCGGGTCAGCGAGATCATGGGATGCACCATCCTTGTGCGGGTCCGACAGCCGTCCGTGGCCGTCGGAGGAGAAGATCGGCCGCCGGTCCCGACACCTGAGGAGTCGGGACCGACGGCCTCGGTCTGCAGTCGCGCGGCGGGCTCAGCGCTTGATGTTGACGAGCTCCTCGAGCACCTGGTCGGAGGTCGTGATGACCCGCGAGCTGGCCTGGAAGCCGCGCTGGGCCAGGATCAGGTTGGTGAACTCGGAGGCCAGCTCCACGTTGGACATCTCCAGCGCACCGGCCATGACGGTCGCGTTGCCGCCCTCGCCGGGGACGCCGGGGATGGGGGCGCCGGAGTTCGCCGAGGCGCGGAAGGCGGTCTCGCCGATCTTCTCCAGGCCCATCGGGTTGTTGAAGTCCACGAGGGCCAGACGACCCATGTCGCGCTGGACGCCGTCGGAGAAGACACCGCGCAGGGTGCCGTCGGAGCCGAAGCTGAAGGAGTTGAGCGTGGCGCCGGCCAGCGGCGGGGTGATGACGGCGGGATTCATCGTGATGTCGACCAGCGCCGACATGTCGGTGGTGCCGTCGGGGTTGATGTTGTAGCCCTGCACCCGGGCACCGGAGTTGGTGACCAGCGTGCCGGTCTCGTCGAAGGTGAAGGCACCGGCGCGGGTGTACATCTGCTCGTTGCCGCGCTGGACGACGAAGAACCCGTCGCCCTGCAGCATCAGGTCGGTGTTGCGCCCGGTCATCTGGGCCGAGCCCTGGCCGAAGTTGGTCGACGTCGCGGCGAGCTGGACACCCAGGCCGACCTGGACGGGGTTCGTGCCGCCGCGCTCGGCGTTCTCGGCCGTGCCGCCGGCCATCATCTGGCTCAGGGTGTCCTGGAAGACGGTGGTGCTGGCCTTGTAGCCGGTGGTGTTGGCGTTGGCGATGTTGTTGCCCGTGACGTCGAGCATGGTCTGGTTGACGCGGAGGCCGGAGATGCCGGCGAAGAGCGAGCGGAGCATGGTGGGTGCCTCTCAGGAGTCGGTCGACGACGTCGAGCCGGTGGACGGGGTGGCGGAGGAGGGACCGGCGCTGGCGCCGGACCCGGTGACGGAGAGGACCGAGGCGAGCGGCACGTCGACACCGTCGACGTCGAGCACCGGTCCGGTGGCGCCGAAGGTCACGCCCTGCACCGCTCCGGTGCCCTGCGTGCCGTCGTCGAGGGTGTAGGCGACGTCGCGGCCCACCAGCGAGCTGGCGCCGAAGGCCATCGTGGCCCCGAGCACCATCGCCGTCTGGTCGGCGACGTCCTGCATCTTCTCCAGGGCCGTGAACTGGGCGTTCTGCGAGAGGAACTCGCTGGAGTCGGCCGGGTTCATCGGGTCCTGGTACCTCAGCTGGGCGACCATGAGCTGCAGGAACATCTCCTTGCTCTCGTCGGTCGCCGCAGCCGCACTGCCGGGCATGAAGCCCGCCAGTCCGCTGGCCGTCACAGCCTCGGTGGCTGGGATGGTCATCGGGTCCTCCTCACATGCTCACGTCGAGCCGCGCGGCAGGGCCGCGGGACGACGTGAGCGGGTCGGCCGGGCGGGGGGTCCCCGCGCCCTGGCTGCCGTCCCTGGCGGTGGTGTCGACCTGCGTCCGTGCGGGTCGCCCTGCGTCCCGGTCGCCGGCCTGGGGCCGGTCGCCGGGGGTCTGGTGGTCCGACGCCTGGCCGGCGTCGGGCTGCGACGACGGTGCGCCGCCGTCGTACGCGCCCTGGTGGGGCTGCTGCTGGCCCGCGGGCTGGTGGAGCACCGCGACCTGGGTCTCGCCGGCGGGTCGGCCGGCGGCGGCGCCGAGCGCACGCTGGAGCTCGGGCAGGCCGTCGCTCAGCGCCACGCGGGCGTCCTCGCTGCCGGTCGCCATCCGGACCCGTACGCCGCCCGGGTGGACGGTCAGGGTGATCCGGACGTCGCCGAGGTGCTCGGGGTCCAGGCGCAGCACCATCCGGTGCGTGCCGGGGCCGGCGTGCACGAGCCGGGTCAGCTCGGGCACGACCTGGGCGGCCGCGCTGCGGGTGACCTGGGTCGTGGGCTGGGCCTCGGTCGCGCGGGTCGCCTGGGTGGCGTCGACGGCCGGGGTGGCCTGGCTCGCCTGGGTGGCCTGGGTCGACTGTGTGGCCTGGGCGCTCTGGACCATGGTGGGGCCCGGCTCGGTGGAGCGGGGCTCGGACGCCCGGCCCGCCGTGCCCGCGGCCGTGCCTGCCGCGGCGCCGGTCGAGGTCTCGACGTCGCGGGCCCCGCGGGCGTCGTGGCCGGACCGGCCGGGGTCGGCGTCCGCGTCGGTGCCCGCGTGGGTGCCCGGCTGGCCCGTGGGCAGCGGTGCCTGGTCCGCGGTGCCGGCGGAGGAGCCGCCCTCGGTCCCGTCGGCCCCGCTGGCTGCGGTGCCGGCAGGTGCGGCGAGCGGCGCCGGGTCGACCGGCTCGAGTCCCGCGGAGGCGGGGGTCGCGCCCTCGGCCGCGGTCGGGAGCAGCTGCTCCTGGGCGGTCGGGGCTCCCGCGGCCGCCGTCCCGTCGACCGGGACGGCCACGGCACCGGCGGGTCCGGCAGCGGAGGCAGGCACCTCTGCCACCTCTGCCGTCGCGACGGCGACCGCGTCGGCGGCCGCGGGTGCGGCGAGCGGGGAGAGGCCGAGGGCGGCGGCGAGGGCGGGCGCGGCGACCGGCAGGGGTACGGCCGTGGCGACCGCCCCGGCGAGGGCGGCGGCTGCGGCCGCGCCCTCGGCGGTGCTCGCCGTGGCAGCCGAGGCGGCCTCCTCGGGGACCTCGGCCACGTCGGTGCCGGCGCCGTCCGAGGTCGCGATGCCTCCGGGGGCTGCGCCCGGGTCGGGCGGAGCGGTGCCGTCGGCGACGTCGGTCGTGGCGCCCAGCACGGCCTCCACCAGGGTCGCGAAGATGTCGGCGCTGGAGCCCGTGGAGCCGGTGGAGCCCGCGCCGGCGCCAAGGGCGGACGAGCCGGAGCCGGAGGGGCCGGCGGACGGAGTGGTCGCGACAGGGGTCGGGAGCGGTGCGATGGTCATCAGGCCCCCTGGACCAGGGCGAGGATCTTGGACACGTAGCCCTGGGTCTCGGCGTACGGCGGGATCCCGTCGTACCGCAGGACCGCGCCGGGCCCGGCGTTGTAGCCGGCGAGCGCGTGGTCGACCCGGCCGAAGCGGTCGAGCAGGTCGCGCATCAGCTGCGCGGCGCCCTGCACGGACTGCACCGGGTCGAAGGGGTCGGTGACGCCGAGGCCCTTGGCGGTGCCCGGCATCAGCTGCATGAGTCCCTGGGCGCCGGCGGGGCTGACGGCCGAGGGGTCGAAGCTGCTCTCGGTGCGGGCCATGGCGGCCAGCAGCACCGGGTCGACGCCGTGCTGGGCGCCGGCGGCGTTGAAGAGGTCGGCGAAGGGGACGCCGGAGACCCGCGACGAGGTGGTCGGGGCGCCCACCGGGGAGACACCCCCCACCGGGGCGTCCGGGAGGACACGACGGACGAAGTCGGGGGTGCCGTGGCCGGAGTCCTCGATGCTGATCACCCGGATGTCCAGGCCGGTGCGCGGCGCCTCGAGGATCATCCCGTCGCCGAGGTAGATCGCGATGTGGTCGGCGCCGACGTTGCGGCCGGAGTTGTCCCAGGCCACCAGGTCGCCGGGGCGGGCCTCGGCCATCGAGGCGACCGGGCTGCCCGCGCGGGCCTGGTCGGCCGAGACGCGCGGCAGGTCGATGCCGTGCTGGCCGTACGCGTACTGGACCAGGCCGGAGCAGTCCATGCCGCCGTCGGCCGGCGAGCTGCCGCCCCAGACGTAGGGCATGCCGACGTACTGCCGTGCCGTCGCGATGACCGCGTCCGCCGAGCCCGTGCCCGCGCTCGGCGAGCCGGTGGCACTGGCGGTGCCGGGGGCGTAGGCCGCGGTGGCGCCCGACATCATCTGGGCGAAGACCGCCCCGTTCATGGGCGCGGTGGGGCTCAGGCGCTGGAGCTCGCCCTGGATCTGCGCGATCCGGGCCTCGACGGCACCGATGCTCATGCCGCACCCCCGTGGACCTCGGCGGTCCGGCTGCGTCGCAGCCAGCCCTGCGAGGCGACCTCGTCGAGGTCGCGGTCCTCGGCGCGGCGGCGCTCGGTGCGGCGCTCGGCGGCCCGGCGCTCCAGCAGCCCCTCGACCGCGCCGAGGCGCGAGCGGTCGGCCTGCCAGCGGGCGTCGGCGTCCATCGCGACCGTCCGGGCGACCGAGAGGCGGGCGTGCTCTCCGACCAGGCTCTCGCGGAGCGCGGTCAACGACTCGCGCAGCGCCACGAAGGTCGCGGCGTCGCCGGAGACGAAGGCCGAGTGCCGCCGCAGCGAGTCCTCGAGGCCGGCGACCCGGGCCTCGTGGGCGCGCAGGTCGCGCAGCGCCTCGACCAGGCCGAGTCGGCTGTCGTGCTCGCGGACCTCGCGGACGCGGGCGACGGCGGCCAGGCCGCGGTCGGCGGGGTGGGTACGCCGGCTCATCGGCCCGCCCCCGGGAGGGCTGCGGGGCCGTCGGCGACCAGCACGTGCAGGTCGGCCCACGTGTCGGCGACGGGGGTCTGGTCGTCCATGGACTGGCGCAGGAAGGCGTCGATGCGCGGCATCCGCGCGATGGCACGGTCGGCCTCGGGGTCGGTGCCCGAGACGTAGGCGCCGATCTCGACGAGCTCCTTGACGTCGCGGTGCGCGGCCATCATCCGCCGCAGCGCGACCGCGTCGGCGCGCTGCTCGGGGGTGGTCACGGCACCGGTGACGCGCGAGATGGACTCCAGGACGTCGATCGAGGGGAAGTGGCCGGCGGTGGCGAGGCGGCGGGTGAGGACGACGTGCCCGTCGAGGATCGAGCGGGCGGTGTCCCCGATCGGGTCCTGGAGGTCGTCGCCCTCCACCAGCACGGTGTAGAGGCCGGTGATCGAGCCCGTGGCCGAGGTACCGGCGCGCTCGAGCAGCCGGGGCATCAGGGTGAAGACGCTGGGCGGGTAGCCGCGGGTCGTCGGCGGCTCACCGGCCGACAGGCCGATCTCGCGCTGGGCCATCGAGACCCGGGTGAGGCTGTCCATCATCAGCACGACGTCGCGGCCGGCGTCGCGGAAGGACTCCGCGATCCGGGTGGCGACGAAGGCGGAGCGGACGCGCTCCACGGGCGGGGCGTCGGAGGTGGCGACCACGACGACCGAGCGGGCCAGGCCCTCGGGGCCGAGGTCGTTCTCGATGAACTCGCGGACCTCGCGACCACGCTCGCCGACCAGGGCGATCACCGAGACCTCGGCGTCGGTGCCGCGGGCGATCATCGACAGCAGGCTGGACTTGCCGACGCCCGAGCCGGCCATGATGCCGATGCGCTGGCCGCGGCCGCAGGGGACCAAGGAGTCCAGGGCGCGCACGCCCAGGCCGAGCTGGCGGCTGATCGTCGGGCGGGACAGGGCGTCCGGGGCGTTGCCGTCGACGTCGACCAGCGACATGCCGGCCAGTGAACCGAGGTGCGGACCACCGTCGATCGGGCGACCGAGGCCGTCGAGCACGCGGCCACGCAGGGCCTCGCCGACGCGGATCTTCAGCGGGCCACCGGTGTGGCGGACGTAGGCCCCGACCTGGATGCCGGTCAGCCGGCCCAGCGGCAGGCAGACCAGGCCCTCGGTGCTGGAGGCGACGACCTCGACCAGGACCGGCGGGGTCGCCTGGACCTCCAGCAGGTCGCCGACGGCGGCGCGCAGGCCGGTGACCTGCAGGTGCAGGCCGACCATCTCCGAGATCCGGCCCAGGCCGAGCGGACGGACGGCGGCCAGGGCGCGCGAGCGGTGTGCGGCGAGCGCAGCCTGGGCGCGGGCGGCGCCCGAGCCGGCGCCAGCGCCGGGCAGGCCGGACAGGGGGAGGGCGCTCACGAGAGCACCTCGCGGACCCGGTCGAGGGCGCTGCGGATCCGCAGGTCGACGGCCTCGACGGTGGACTCGACGAGCGCGTCGTGCGGGTCCAGAGCGGGGTCGGCCACCACGGTGACGCCCTGCTCGCGCAGGGTCGACACACCGGCCTCGCCCGCCACCGACGGCGCGAGCCGCACCGTCACGGGCAGGCCCTGCGGCAGGACCGCCAGCGCCCGGCGTACGACGTCGCCGACCGGGTCGGCGGCCGTGGCCAGCTCGTGGCCGACCAGGGTCTCGGTGAGCTCGAGGGCCAGCCCGAGCGCGTGCTCCTCGACCTCGGCGGTCGTGGCCGCGACCTGCTGCTGCAGGGCGGCGGCGGCACGCGCCAGGCCCTCGACCGCGGCCCGGTGCTCGGCCTCGCGGCGGGCCTCGGCCTCGCGATGGGCCTGCTCCAGCTCCGCGCGCTGGGCGGCGGCCTCGGTGGCAGCCTCTCGGCGACCCTCGGCCCAGCCGGTGGCGTAGCCCTGGGCGCGCGCGGCGGCCCGGGTGGTCTCGGCGAGCCCCGAGAGGACCTCTTCGGTGACCGGGTCGCCCAGCCCGCGCTCCCCGCCGAAGCGGGTCCAGGTGCCGGTGCGCAGCTCGGGGGTGCTCAGCAGCCCGACGGCCGCCGCCTGCTCCCCCCGGAGCACGCGCCCGTCGAGGTCGGCCAGCACGCTCTCAGTCGACGAACTCAACGTCGCCCCCGCGTCGGATCATGATCTCGCCGCGCTCCTCGAGCTGGCGGATCGTGCGGATGATGGCCTGCTGGGCCTCCTCGACCTGGGAGAGGCGGACCGGCCCGAGCAGGTCGATCTCCTCCACGAGGCCCTCGGCGGCACGGCTGGACAGGTTGCGCGTGATCTTCTCCCGCACGGCCTGCGAGACGCCCTTGAGCGCCAGGGCCAGCGAGGAGACCTCGACCTGGCGCAGCACCTGCTGCACCGAGCGGTCGTCGAGGCTGGTGATGTCCTCGAACATGAACATCCGGCTCTTGACCTCCTCGGCCAGCGCCGGGTCGAGCGCCTCGAGGCCCTCGACGATCGAGCGCTCGGTCGAGCGGTCGGAGCAGTTGATGATGTTGACCATCTGGTCCAGCCCGCCGACGCGCGACATGTCCTGCGGCTGGAGCATCGAGGAGAGCTTGCGCTCCAGGGTGCTCTCGACCGCCTTGACGATGTCCGGCGACGTGCGGTCCATGACCGCGATCCGGTGCGCGACCTGCGCCTGCTGCTCGGCCGGCAGCCCGGAGAGCAGCAGCGAGGCCTTGTCGGGGGTCATGTGCGCCAGGACCAGCGCGATCACCTGGGGGTGCTCCTCGACGATGAACGAGCGCAGCTGGGCGGGGTCGGCCTGGTGCAGGAACTGGAAGGGCATCTGCACCGCGGCGGCGTGCAGCCGCTCGATGATCTGGGCGGCGCGCTCGGGGCCGAGCGACTGCTCCAGCAGTGCCTGGGCGAACCCGAGGCCGCCGCGGGCCATGTGCTCGCGGGCCATCAGCATGTCGCGGAACTCCAGGGCGACGGCCTCGGACTCCGCGACGCTGACCGAGTCCAGCATCGCGATCTCGGCGGTGATCGCCTCGACCTCGTGCTCGTCGAGCGCGCTCAGCACCTTCGCCGCCTGGCTCTTGCCCAGCTGGACGAGCAGGATCGCGGCCTTGCGGGCGCCGAGGGCCTGGATCGGCCCGCCCTTGACCATCGTGCTCATCAACGCTCCACCAGCCAGCCGCGGAGCAGGGCGGCGACGTCGTCGGGCTGGCGCTCGATCAGGGCGCTGAGCTCCTCACGCACGTTGGACTCCTCGATGTGCTCGGCCTCGGCCAGCGCCAGGGCGGCGGCGGGCGCCTCGATGGCCTGGCGCTCCTGGCGCAGCTGCTCGACGACGTACGTCGTGGCCTGCTCGCGCTTCTTGTTGCGGCGGCGGGCCGAGAGCATGGCCAGCAGCAGGACCAGCAGGACCGCGCCGACCAGCGCGCCCTTCTCGATCAGGTCGGCCCGGGCGGCGGCGGCCTCGGCGGCCGCCGCGGCCTCGAGCTCGGCGGCCACGGCCTCCTCGCCGCTGCGGTCGAAGGGCATCGTGACGACGCGGATGCTGTCGTTGCGCCGGCCGTCGATGCCGATCGCGTCGGCGATGAGGGTGCGCACGTCGGTCGCGGAGACGCCCTGGGTCGTGTTGGTGTCCAGGACGACGCCGACGTTGAGCTTCTTGACCGAGCCGGGTGCGGTCTCGCGGGTCTCCACGACGGTGTCGACGCCGTTGGTGCGCGAGCTGGAGGAGTTGTTGTACGCGCTGTCGCCGGCGGCGCCGGCACCGGTGTCGGTGCCCTGGTCGACGCCGACGACTCCGCCGACGCCCTCGGCGGCACCGGCGCCGGAGTAGGTCTCGCTCGAGAGCGACTCCTGCAGCGCGGGGACCTCCTCGTCGGCGCGGTAGTCGGTGGTCTCGGTGATCGCCTTGTCGAAGTCGAGCTCGACGGTGGCCTGCACCGTGGAGTTGCCCGGGCCCACGACCCGGTCGAGCATCGCCTGGAGCCGCGCCCGGAGCTGGTCCTGGTAGGCCTCGGTCTGCTGGGTGCGCTCGGTCGCCACGGCCGAGGTGCTGCCGCCGGGGGAGGAGAGCACCTGCCCGCTGGAGTCGGCGACGGTGACGTTGTCGGGGTCCAGGCCGTCGATGCTGGAGGCGACGAGGTGGACGACCGCCTGGACCTGCTCGGGCGCGAGGGTGCTGCCCGGGTTGGTCTGCACGAGGACCGAGGCGGTCGCCGGCTGCTGCTCGTCGGTGAAGACGTCCTTCTGCGGGATCGCGAGGTGGACGACCGCGCCGTCGACGCCGTCGATGGCCTTGATGGTCGAGGCGAGCTCGCCCTCCATGGCCCGCTTGAAGTCGGTCTGCTCCTTGAACTCCGAGGTGGAGATGCCCTGGTCGTCGAGGATGGAGTAGCCGCCCTCGCTGGCCGTCGGCAGGCCCTCGCCCGACAGCGTGATCCGGGTGCTGTGGACCACGTCGCGCGGCACCATGATCGTGCCGCCGCCGTCGGCCAGCTCGTAGCCGATGCCCTGCGCCTCCAGCTCCTCCACGACCGCCGAGGCGTCGGCGGGCGCGAGGTTGGAGAAGAGCGGGGCGTAGGTCGGGGCCGAGGCCCAGCGGAAGACCATGAAGCCGCCCAGCAGCAGCGCGGCGGTGCCGATGATCGCGACGACCTTCTGGCCGGCGGTGAACTGCTGGAACGTGGAACGGTGGCGGTTCATCGACCGCGTGAGGACGTCGCGCATCAGACCTGCATCCGCATGATCTCGGTGAACGCCTCGACCGCCTTGTTGCGGACCGCGACGGTGACCTGGGTGGTGACCGCGGCCTGGGTGGCGGCGATCGTGTAGTCGTGGAGGTTCTGCAGGTCACCGGTGGCGGCCTGCACGGAGAGCTGGTCGGCGGTCTTCTGGACGCCGTCGAGGCGGTCCAGGCCGTCGAGCACGAGCTCGCCGAAGTCGGGTCCGGAAGAGCGCCCGGCACTCCCGGTGCCGCCGACCCCGCCGATGCCGCCGATCTCGGGCGCCGACGGGGGCGCGCTGGGGACGGTCGGCGGGACGTACGGCGTGAAGCCGCTCATGCCCTCGATGCCGCTGACGCTCATCGGCCGATCCCGACCGCGGTGGAGTAGGTGTCCTGCGCGAACTTGGTCACCTGGGCGGAGGCCTGGAAGCCGCGCTGGGCCATGATCAGCTCCGACATCTGGTCCGACATGTCCATGTCGGGCAGGCGCACGTAGCCCTCCTCGTCGGCCAACGGGTGGTCCGGCTGGTAGGTCAGGCGGCCCTCGGCGTCGCTGAGCGCGACCTCGCGCACCCGGACCCCGCCGTCGTCGCGGGACTCCGCGACCACCAGCTGGGCCTGGAAGGCGTCCTGGTCCGTGCCGCGCACGGTGCCGACGTTGGCGATGTTGTGCGCCAGCGCGTCCAGCCAGGTCTGGTGCATGCCCAGGCCGGAGCCGGCGATGCGCAGGGAGTCGAAGGCGCCCATCACACGGCCCCGGCGACGGTCTTGACCAGGGCGAACCGGTCGGTCACCGCCCGGGCGACCATCTGGTACATGAACTGCGACTGCATCGCGGCGAGGGTCTCCTTGCGGAGGTCGACGTTGTTGCCGTTCTCACCGACCGGGGTGTTGGCGTCCAGCTCCATCGGCGCGGCGCCGCCGAGGCGGCGTGCCATGGCGCCCTCCGCGCTGGGGGCCCCACCGGGGCCGCCGATGGCGGAACGGAGCACGGACTCGAAGTCGACAGCCGTCGCGCGGAAGCCGGGGGTGTCGATGTTGGCCAGGTTGTCGGCGATGGTGTTCTGACGCTGCGACAGTCCGTCCAGGGCGAAGCCCAGGACGGCCGACACGGAGTCGGAGACCGCGTACGACGGGACGGACACGACTACTCCTCACGCTGGTGCGAGGTGGCTGCCGGTCCGTCGGCGGAAGGGGTGAGCGTTCCGTGCTCGAGGTGGCTGATCGGCTCGTCCGCGGGGCACCTGAGCGCTTTCCCCCGCGGTGGGCCTTCGACCGTGACATACCCCCCAGGTGGACTAGTCACGGGTAGCCCGGCTGGTCCGGGGACGCACGAGACCCCCCGGACCGGAGGGGCCGGGGGGTCTTGCGTGTGGTGTCGCAGGGGTCCGTCGGGAGCGACGCCCGGTGACGGGGGTCGCTCAGGTGAGGACCACGGCCACCCGACCGGAGCCGTAGCCCGCGACGTCCACGTGGAAGTCGGCCCTGCGGCCGAGGATCTGGGTGCGGATGCGCGCGTCGACCGGGAGCTCCTGGCCGGCGGTCTGCGCGGAGTAGAGCCGGAGGTGGGCGGCGCCCTCGACGTTGAAGACCGCCGAGAAGACGTTGAACACCTCGGCGAGGCCCTCGGCCATCGTCCCGGGCAGGGCGCCGTCCTCGATGGCCTGCTCGGCGCCGCTGGAGGGCACCAGGGCGAGAGCGGCCCCCGCGTGCGCCGACAAGGGGAGGTCGAAGGCGACCACCGCGCGCACCACGAGGGAGTCGTCGACGAACTGCGCGATGCTCGCCGGGTAGTGGGCGTTCACCGCGAACGGCGGCCCGGGCTTGAGCGTGACGTCGCGGTCCAGGAGGTCCCCGAGCAGGTCGCGGATCTCCTTGGGTGCCGGCAGGTGCACCGGCTGTGCCTGGTCCGGAGCCTTCATGACGGGCTGGCTCACGTGCTCGCCCCGAGCACCGTGCCGAGGGCCTCGTCGAAGACCTCGGGGGTGAAAGGCTTGGCGATGAGGAAGGCCGCCCCCGCCGCCTCGGCCTGGGCTCGCATGGCAGCAGAGCCCTCGGAGGTGACGAAGCCGAACGGCACCGTCCCGCCCGAGGCGCGCAGCGTGGTGAGGAAGTCGATGCCGCTCATCTCCGGCATGTTCCAGTCCGAGAGGACCAGGTCCGGGGCCTCGCGCTGGACGGCCTCCAGGCCCTCGCGACCGTTCTCGGCCTCGACGATGTCGTGGCCGGCGTGGCCGGACTGGCGCAGGGTGCGGATGACGATCTGGCGCATCACGCGGCTGTCGTCGACGACGAGGATCTTCATCGGGGTGCTCCTAGCTCGGGGCGTGCAGGTCGGGGGATCGGTGAGCTGACGTCAGGCGACGGCAGGGGGAGGGGGCGTGTGGACGGTCACGACGACCGGCTCCCCGCGCCAGGTGAGGTCGAGGCGGCAGACCTCGAGCAGGTGCGAGCCGGGGGAGATGTCCCCGTGACCGACCAGCGGCAGCGACAGCACGGCGGCGCCGGCCATGAGGCTCTTGATGTTGCCGCCGACCATGTTGACCAGCTCGCCCAGGGCGTCGCGCAGGTCCTCGTCGGTGCAGTCCTCCTCGCTGCACATCAGCATCGTGGAGGTGACGTGGACCGCGCCCGGGTCGGTCAGCTGGACCGTGACCTGGGCGTCCCACCCGCCGCTGACGGTGATGGCGGCCGACCAGCCCCCGGGCGGCAGCGGCGTGGGCAGCGGCAGGATCGGGTCCTCGGCTCCGAGGAAGCTCGACCACACCTCCTCGACGACGGCGTGCACGTCCCCGAGGGACGGCTCCATGGTGACGGTCATGCCGGGACCTCCTGGGCGACGAGCCCGAGGAGCTCCATCTTCTCGATGATGGCGTCGGGCGTGAACGGTTTGATGACGTACTCGTGGGCTCCTGCGGCCAGCGCCCGCACGATCTGGCCGTGCTCGCTCTCGGTCGTGACCATCATCAAGGTCACGTTGCGCCACCGCTCGTCGGCCCGGACGCGGGTGACGAAGGTGTAGCCGTCCATGAGCGGCATGTTCCAGTCGATGAGGCAGATGTCCGGGACCAGCCCGGACTCGAGGTGGTCGAGGGCCTCCTGGCCGTTGCCGGCCTCGGTGGTCTCGAAGCCCAGCTCGGTCACGATGCGGCGCAGGATGCTCCGCATCGTCCGGGAGTCGTCGATGATGAGGGCGTGCACGTCAGGCTCCTGTCTGACTGAGGGCGGTGAAGGCCGGGGTCGTCGCGGCGGGTGCTGCCACGGGCTTGGTCGCCAGGGTCGGGCGGGCGACCGCGCGCGGCCGGTGCATCCAGACCCGACCCGCGGCCTCGCGGGTCCAGGCGTCGTCGAGGTCCAAGGTGGTCTCCGACGAGCCGAGCAGCAGGAAGCCGTCCGGCGAGATGCGCGTGCTGACCCGGCGCAGGATGTCGCGCTTGGTGTCCATGTCGAAGTAGATGAGCACGTTGCGCAGGAAGACGATGTCGAAGACCGGCATCGGGGGGAACGGGGCGGCCAGGTTGAGGTGCTGGGTGGTCACCATCGCGCGCAGCTCGGGGGAGACCTCCCACTCGTTGCCGACCCGGGTGAACCAGGTGACCAGGCGCTGCGCCGGCATGCCCCGGTTCATCTCGACCTGGGAGTACCTCCCGGCCTTCACGCGCTCCAGCATCGACGTGGACACGTCGCTGGCGTGGATGCGGGCCGTCCAGCCCGGAGGCAGGTGCTCCTTGAGCAGCATGGTCAGCGAGTACGCCTCCTGCCCGCTCGAGCACGCTGCGGACCAGATCTCCAGGTGCTTGACGTGCTTGCGTGCCTCCAGGAGCGGGGGAAGCATGGCGTCGGTGAAGGCCTGGTAGGGCGCGAGGTCGCGGAACCACGACGTCTCGTTGATGGTCAGCGCGTCCACGGCACGGGCGCGCTCGGCGATGTCGGTGGACAGACGGGCGACGTACGAGTCGACATCCGGGGTCCCCGCAGCGCGGGCGAGGGGGAGCAACCTGGCCTCGACGAGGTACTCCTTGCCCGGTTCGCAGAGCATGGCAGTCTCTCGTCGCAGCAGGTCCGCCACGTAGGCGAAGCTGGAGGGTGAGATCACGCCGGTCCCATCGTCCCGGCGGTGGGGGACCTGAGGGCTTCTCGTGCCGGTGCAGTCCGGCAGGGACCAAGGTCCCGACCTGGCTCCGTCCCGGTCACCGACCCCGCGGACGCCTCACGTGGGTGCCGGGGATGCCGATGTCACGCTCGTGATCCGTGCTCTCGTGGTCGACGACTCGGCCGTGCTGCGTCGCTTGATCAGCAACGTGCTTGCCTCCGACCCCGAGATCGAGGTCGTCGGCACCGCCGTCGACGGTCTCGACGCGATCGAGAAGGTCGACGTGCTCAAGCCCGACGTCGTCACCCTCGACGTGGAGATGCCCCGCCTCGACGGGCTCGGCGCGGTCAAGGAGATCAGTGCCCGGCACCCGCGGCTGCCGGTCATCATGTTCAGCACGCTGACCGAGAAGGGGGCCAGCGCCACGCTGCACGCCCTCTCCAACGGGGCCAGCGACTACGTCGCGAAGCCCACCGGTGCGACCTCCTTCGCCGATGCCCTCGACATCGTCCGGGACGAGCTGCTGCCCCGGGTCAAGGCGCTCACCGCCGCCCGACGCATCTCCGCCGCCGCGCCTGCTGCCGTGCCCCGGCCGCGGGCCACGCCCCCGGTGCGCACCCAGCCCGAGGTCCTCGTCATCGCCTGCTCCACCGGCGGACCGGACGCGCTGTCGAAGGTGCTGGCCGGGCTGCCGGCCACCTTCGCCCTGCCCGTGCTCGTCACCCAGCACATGCCGCCGGTCTTCACCGCCCAGTTCGCCGACCGCCTCGACCGGGTCTCGCCGCTGTCGGTGCGCGAGGCCTCCGACGGCGACGTCGTACGCCGCGGCGAGGTCCTCGTGGCGCCCGGCGACTTCCACCTCCGGGTCACGCGGTCGGCGGGCGTCGTCCGGGCCGCCCTGGACCAGGGCCCACGGGAGAACTTCTGCCGCCCGGCCGCCGACCCGCTGCTGCGCTCGGCCGCCGAGCTCTACGGTCCCGGCGTGCTCTGCCTCGTCCTGACCGGCATGGGTTCCGACGGCCTCGAGGGGGCCCGGGTCGTGGTCGACAAGGGCGGACGGGTCGTCGTGCAGGACCAGGCCACCTCGGTCGTCTGGGGCATGCCGGGTGCCGTCGCCGGCGCGGGGCTGGCCCACGAGGTGCTCCCGCTGGAGGAGATCGCGCCGCGGCTCAGCGTGCTGGCGGGGGCCCTGCCGGTCGGCTGAGGTCTGTCTGTCGGGGTCGGTCGTGGGTGGTCGGCGCCGGTCGGGCCCTCGCGCGGAGGCGTCGGCTCCCTGCCGGGGGCGATCGGACGGGCGCCCCCTTCGTCGCTACCAGCCCGCTCGCTCGTACCTCACGAACGGGCCGCCAGACCCAACCACGCTCCTCCGGGGGCGCCCGTCCGATCGCCCCCGTCAGTCCGCCGACTCGGTCGCGCGAGGGCCCGACCGACGCCTCCGGGTCGCTCGTGGGCGCGGTCGTGGGCGGTGACTCGGCGCTGATGTGACGGTGGGTCGGCGCTCGTGCTGGCTAGCTGCCGCGCTTGCGGAGGGCCTCGGCGAGGCTGGCGACGGCGTCCTCGGCGGGGGAGGAGGCGGCCTGGTTGGTGTTGGCGACCTCGGCCAGGAGCTCGGCGCGGTTGACCGCGACCGAGCGGGGGGCGTCGATGCCGATGCGCACGACGTCGCCGCGGACCTCGAGCACCGTCACGGTGATGTCGTCGCCGATGACGACGCTCTCACCGACGCGGCGGCTCAGGACCAGCATGGGGCAACGCTACCCGGCGTAACTCTCCCTCGTGGCGTTCAGGCCACGAGCGGCGTGTGGGTGGACAGTGCCGGGTCGTCGAGGACGACCTGGCAGGCCCGCTGGGTGTGGGTGTTGACGAGCACGGGGGCGAGCAGGTTGGCCGTGGTGTCGGCCAGGCTCGGGCCGGCGGTGAGCACGCTCAGCAGCAGCACGTCCTCGGCCCGGGTGACGCCGAGCTCGGAGGCCGTAGCGTCGTCGATGACGGGGGCGTACTCGGGGAAGAACGCGTGCGGGGGCACGACGAGGAAGCGCAGGTCGGGGTCGTCGAGGGAGCGCAGGGCGCAGAGGACGCCGTCCTCGTCGAGGCGCACGAGCGCGAAGCGGCGGTGGGCGGGGAACCCGGGCATCGGGTGGACCAGCTCGATGACGGGCAGGTCGGCCGCGACGGACTCGGCGGACGAGCCGTTCTCCGACGGGCCGGACGGGGGCTCGGTCATCTGGCTGCGGTGCTCCTCGGCTGCGGGGTGGGCGGCAGGATCCCTGGTCTCGGTGGCGATCATCGCAGGAAGTCCACGAGGCTCGGCTGCATGACGCGCGCGGTGGAGGCGAGGGCCGCCTGGTAGGCGACCTCGTGCATCTGAAGGTCCACCATCGCCTTGGGGAGGTCGGTGTCCTCGACCTCGGAGAGGGCCGAGCGCAGGGTGACCAGGGCGTCCTGGCCCTTGCGCTCGGCGGAGTCGACCCGGTTGTAGGCGGCACCCACGGCGGCCTGGGCGTTGCTGACCTGCTTCTGACGGGCGTTGATCGCGGCGATGCCGGCCTGGACCGCCGTCTTGTCGCCGGTGCGCAGGGCGTTCTCGAGGGCGGTGAGGTCGTCGAAGAGGCTGGCCCCGTTGGGTCCGACGACGTCGGTGCCGCTGATGTCGATGCGCACCTTCACGCCATCGGCGACGCTGCGCTCCACGGGGGCGTCGACGCCGACGTAGGCGCCGGTGGCGTCGAAGGCCTGGCTGCCCGAGGTGACCCCGCCGAAGATCGGCCGGTCGAGGTAGGTGGTGTTGGCCTGGGCCAGGAGGCCCTCGCGGATCTGGGCGACCTCGGTGGCCAGCGCGGCGCTCGTGGTGCCGGTGATGGAGGCGTTGGCGCCCTGGAGCGCCAGCTCGCTGACCCGGCGCAGGTTGTCGGCCATGCCCTGCAGGGTGGTGTCGGTGACGTCGAGCCAGCCCAGCCCGTTCTGCGCGTTGCGCACGTGCTGCTGGGTCTGGGCGACCTGCACGCGGATCTTCATCGACGTCGTCGCGTCGGTGGGGGAGTCCGAGGGCCGGTTGAGGTTCTTGCCCGTCGAGAGCTTCTCCTGGGTCTGGGCGAGGCGGTCGAGCCCGGCCTGCAGGGAGGTCAGCGACCGCCCCACGACCATGTTCTGGGTGACCCGGATCATCACCATCAGCCGACTCCTGTCCTGTTGATGAGCGTGTCGAGGACGGAGTCCATCACCGACATGACGCGCGCGGCGGCCTCGTAGGCACGCTGCGCGGTGAGCATCGCGACCGTCTCCTCGTCGAGGTTGACCCCGGAGAGCTGCTCGCGCGCGGCGTCGACCTGGTTGGTGAGGAGGGACTGGGTGCGGACCAGCCGCTGGGCCGAGGCGACCTCGGTGCCGAAGCCGTTGACCAGGCGCTGGTAAGCACCCTCCGCGGTGCCGGCCGTCCCGATCGCGTCGGCGGTGCTGCCGTCGAGCGCACCTCCCGGCAACGACGACGCCGCGACCTGGCGGTTCGTGACGTTGACGGTCAGGCTGGCCGCCGGGTTGGTGGGGTCGTAGGTGAAGAACGCCAGCCCCGGGTTGCCGTCCTTGTCGAAGCCGGCCGTGTGGGCGGCGTTGACCGTGTCGGCCAGGTCCTTGGCGACCGCGTCCAGCCCGGCGGCGTACGCCGGCAGCGTGGTGTTGAGCAGGTCCGTGGACGCACCGACCTCGCCGCGCACCCCGGCCGTGAGGGGCGTCGTGGTGACGCCGGTGGTGACGGACAGGGTCACGGGCTGGCCGTCGGACCCGCCGGTGGGCGTGACGCCGGTGGTGATCTCCAGCCGGCCGGCGGTGATGCCCGAGACGAGCGCGACGCCGGCGACGTCGACGTTCAGGGCCCCGTCCGGCTGCACGAGGCCGACCCCACCGGTGAGCTGGGCCAGCCGCTGGCCGAGCAGGTCGCGCTGGTCGGCCAGGTCGCTGGTGTCGACGCCGTCGAGCTTGGCGGTCGCGAGCGCCCGGTTGGTCTCGGCGAGCTCGACGGCGAGGGTGTTGACCTCGCTGACCGTGCCCTGGAGCGAGAGGCGCTGGGTGGCGGTCTCCGCGGCGACGTTGGCCGACTGGGACGAGAAGGCGGCGGCGAGGGCCTCCGCGCGGGCCAGCACCTGGCCGCGGGCCGCGGCACCGGCGGGGTCGTTGGCGACGTCCTGCCACGCGGAGCGGAAGTCGGCGAGGGCCGCGGAGACGCCGGCGTCACCCGGCTCACCCACGCCGCTCTCCATCCGGGCCAGCGCGGTCGCACGCAGCTGGAGGTAGGAGAGCGAGGAGTGCTCGGTGCGCGACCGCGCGTCGAGCAGTGCGTCGTTCATCCGGGTGATCCCGGCCGTCCGGACGCCCGCGCCGGCGCCCGCGCCCTCGTAGCGCGACCAGCGGGCCGGCACCGTCGGGGCGCCCAGCGACTCGCCGTCGACCCGACGGCGGTTGTAGCCCTCGGTCGAGACGTTGGCGATGTTGTGGCTGGCCGCGTCCATCGCGACGCGGTTGTACCTCAGCGCGCTGAGCGCGGTGTTGAGGGAGGACAGGGTGCCGGACACGGGCTCAGAGGCTGCTGTCGAAGAGCCGGGCCACGGGTGCGGCCCCGACGGCGCTGCCGTCGGGGCTGTAGCCCTCGGTGGTCTCGCCCAGGCCGGCCAGCGCCTCGCGGGCCTGGCGGTAGCCGTGGGTGAGCAGGTCGCGGTTGGAGTCGGCGAGCGCGGTGATCTGGCGGGTCGAGGTCGCGAAGGCCTCGCGGTGCTCGTGCAGGATCGTCGACCACGGCTCGGGGGCGGCGTCGGCGAGCTGGCGCAGCGTGGGGTTGGGCGCGCAGCCGACCTCCTCGGCGGCGGCGTCCGCGGCGACCGAGCGCAGCACCTCGGTCTCGCGCAAGGTCTCGAGCACCGCCTCCACGTCACGCGCGGCACGCATGAGGTGCTCGGTGCGGTTGCTGGCGAGGACCAGCTGCTCGACCTCGAGCCGGTACAGCAGGGTGTCGAGCAGCTCGCGCTCGCGCCAGAGGACCAGGCACAGCTTCTCCACGGCGTACTCCGACTCGGCTCGTGGACGACGCCCCATGCGTCGTCCTGGGTGGCGGCACGCAGGTGCCGACCCTCCAGTCGGCCGGGGACCAGACCACCTGAGACGTTTCGCCGGAGCTCCTCGACGGCCCGTGGCAGGTCCCAAGGGGGGATTCCACGCTCAGGACCCGCGTGGAGGCTCTGTGCAAACGCTTCCGTGGGACACGTGTCCGGACGGAGCCGAAAGTCCCGCTGGTCTAGCCCCTTTGGGGGCTCTTCGTACCTGCGGTGGGAGTGGGTGAGCGACTTGGCATGACGCGGTCGGGGTGAATGGGGTCGAGGCCCTCCAGGATCGGGAGCGACCAAGCTGCCCAACCGGAAGGCCTCGACGATGCTCG